>DATIBX010000358.1:0-6697 GCA_035457105.1 Pyrinomonadaceae bacterium | reverse complement strand
AACGTAAGCCGGGTACCATAAAACTATAATAACGACCCAAACACTAAAGAGAACCAACTGAGCGATGCGATTCTTTCTTTTGGAGGACATCGACGGCTCCCTAATAAGGTGAGGACTCTATTAATGAACCATGCAGCTTCTGCAGGAATACATCTTCTGTGAGACCTCGAAACTCTTCAAATTGTGGCGAATCATCGAGCGGCGTAACCCCGCTCATCCCAAGCCCATAGGCTGTGACAATTATTACGTCTTGATTATTTGGCGATCTGAGGAAGAAAATGTACCTCTCTCCCACGGCCGGCATGTTCTGCCCGGAAACTCTATATAGTACAGTCCGCCCATTCGGATACCGTACAAATCCACCTATACGATCGATCGTTATTTCGGTGCCCTCAATGATTGAGCTGTTTGCTGTCTTCAAAACCTTGGTTACCCGGACCCTAAATTCAGAGTACACATTCTCCTTGTTCTCTGACACATGAGCCTCAGCAGTCTTAACTTCTCCCACCACAATCAACCCGCTTCTCGCTACTGGTAGCGCAGGAGTAAGTGCTAACCCCTCGTCTATAAGCAGCAGTTCAGCCTGCCATTCCGGAGGGTTTTTGGCGACCATGCTGAAGTTGTTATGCCGTACTTTCTTTTCCTTCCGAGCCTGATTCATCTTTGGGTCCGTTAACTCCGGCTCATCATAATTGGCTATGGGAAATTTGGCTTTTTTCTCTTGCTGTTGTTTTAGAGCTTCTGTATCCGTAACCTTGCGGCTCTGCGTTTGATTCCGCGTCGCAAACGTTAATCCCAGTGTTCCAAAAACAAGGATAAAGAGAAAAAGAGTGAGTTTTTGTAGCTTCATTGTGTGGCTCCGGTGAAGGTTGAAACCGTAAGTTAATTTGCTACGCAATCTTCACGATCGTGCAAATCGATTCGCGTGAGTCAGCCGCTTGATTATAGAACGTCGTAATGCATTTGGCTAAGTTCTTTCTGCTGCCTCTGTAAATCGAACACTGGATGCTAATTGGACGCTCATAAACTTCACTTTGAAATTTCTTTCGGACGACGTTCGCGAGGCATTTCGACCTCTTCGCTAGTTAAGTAAACAGGTTTTGACCCATAGCGGCGTCCGGCGGGGCTCCGCTATATTTAAAGGAGCTCAAGAGACGCTGTTTAGTCGTGTCGATTGATGGAAGCCTCAAAAAGTCATTGGGATTGTTGAGAACAACTGTGACAGCGTTCGCAACTCTTGAGGAGTAGTGATCGACAGGGAGACTTTTGTGAAACCTGTAAAGGACATATTGCGCTCGCCTCGTTTCATGCGCGAAGTTTCACTCCTGCTCTTCTTTTTTGCTGGTCTAAGTTTCTTGGTTGGTGCTCTATTGATCAGCGCTGCGAATTCCCCTGAGGTCATGGTCTCGGCCGTCGGTAGTATTGTCCAGGCAATAGTGTATTCGGTGCTGGCAATCATGATCCGAAGAGGTTCGTTGATAGCTCTTTGGCTGGCTGGCGCCTTATTTGTTTTGGATACCGTTGTCCTGATACTTGATCCCTCAGGTAAGGGGTTGGGGGTGGCTATTTTGAGTCGAGGCATTCTTATTTACATTCTAATCCGTTACGTCCGGCGGGAACGCATTAGGAACGGCACCAACCTCTAGTGGCTGACAGATGTTATTTCATGTCAGTGAACAACCCGGTATCAAAGTATTCGAACCGCGGTGGTCTGAACAGGCGAACAGAAAAGTTGTCTGGGCCATTGATGCGGATCGTCTTCGCAACTACCTCGTTCCTCGTGAATGCCCGCGTGTTACTTACTATGCCGGACTCCAAACCACGACTGCCGATGTCGAGCAGTTTCTGGGGACCAGTTTTGCCGTCGTTGCAATCGAAAGTGGATGGTTCGAACAGCTACGGTCCTTCAGGCTGTATTGCTACCATCTTCCTCCCGATACCTTCGAGTGCATTGAGGAGCGCCGGTTACTTCGTTAGCAACCTTCCTGTTGTGCCCGTCCGGGTCGAAGTTCTCGACGATTTGATTCTCGAATTACTCAACCGCGGGGTTGAACTGCGGTTGGTTCCCAGCTTATGGCCGCTGTGCGATGCGGTTGTCGGATCGACCTTACAGTTCTCGTTAATCCGCATGCGTAATGCGCAGCCGCGGCAGCCTGCCGGATGTGTAAGGGATCGAATCTATCCCAACAAAATCATAGTGTGATGTTTTCTTATTACCCGCCACTCTAGGGTGACAAGAGGCTGAAGCCGGTCATCAACACTGGCCCACGCCTGAAGGAAGTATAGAGGTTTGTTACTCACTCTATACGTCACTCGAAATGTGTAACTTACTATTGAAAAGGAGAATGGTAATGAAAAGCTTTACGAAAATACGCGCTCTAATGATAGCTCTCTTCTTGCTGCTGGGAACGATCCCCGCGTCAGCCGTCGAGCGTCCCTTCGCTCTTCACGGGTCGGGCGTCGCGACTCTTCTTACTGATGAATCGGGTAACCTGACTGGCGCCATCGCCACGGGCTCCGGCACGGCGACCCACCTCGGTCAGTGGACCGTCACTGGGAACGTAAAATACACTCCCGACAACGGCGTGTTACGATCCAGCGGCGACGCATTACTCACTGCATCCAACGGAGATAAGCTTCAACTTCAGATTGACGGAATCCTGGATCCAATTGCTGCTGTTGATCAGGGGCTTTTCCACATCGTGGGAGGCACGGGCCGGTTCGAAGGTGCGAGCGGCGATGCCAACTTCGTAGTGTCCATTAATCCGCTGACCGGCGGTTTCGATCTCACCGTCGTCGGTAAGATCAATTACTAACGATGGAGTTGAGAATCGAATGCAGACATGTGAGGGCGGTCAGATTTGACCGCCCTTACATCCGTCATGGTTCAATCAAGTTCTGCTAGTCCAAATAGAACGTAAGCAGTCACCGAGGCGTTCAGCTCCCTGGGCAGCGGCTTTGCTCAACGGAGACGGAGTTCGCCAATAACTTAGAAAATCGGTACACAGAAACTTTGCCTGACTAAGCTCGATACCGGCCACTTCAACCAGAAGTTTTTCATCAATTTTTGAAATTACCGGTTGGCGAGTTCGCAAATCCTTGATGACTAATTTGTTCTTAGCAAGAAGAGCAGAAACGGCTCGCATCACAGCATCAGCCTTAGGATCGGAACCCCTCTCAAAGACCAGCCCATGAACACGACTCACATATCTTTGGGCGAACCATTCTGCAAGCCCCTCTTCCAGGATCGTCAGTGACCCACCAAATGATACGGGGCTCAGCACATGAATCGCCTCATGAGCAAGTTCCACTGAAGCAATCGAAGGCTTAGTCCTGGAATCGCGACTTAGATATATTCTAGCTACCCGCAGGGGCCTAAAAATGAAAGTCCGCGAATTAGCACACTCAGTAATGCGAGGTATAGACAATTGATAGGAGGCATCTCTTGGACCAAACATACGTTCAGCCTCTTCGAATATCCTCAACAACTCCTGCATCAGCGTCTGTTCATAGGAACGATCACCCGCAGCTAACAAATATTTTGTTTCTGCTTCAACCGCTAACAGTTGTTCCATGAAGCTCAGAACCCGCATGGACCTACTATATAACCAGGTGAGAGGTATCGAAAAGTGAGCATGGACGAAACGGATCTCAATCAGATAGTCAATGCCTGGATCGCTGCTGAGGACGCAGAACATGGCAGTCCTGAACACCAAGCCAATTGGTGGGCGATTGAGCAAGTGATGGACTGGGCGCTCGAGCGCGAAGGTGAACACCTTTGGCGGTTCATAACGGCGACTTACCAACGCCAACTATCGGACAAAGCAGTATCAGTACTGGCCGCGGGCCCACTTGAAGATTTACTCGCCAAACAAGGCCCGGAATTCATTGAGCGGGTTGAAGAACTCGCACGAAGAGATCCTCGGTTTAACTATTTGCTTGGAGGCGTGTGGCGCAACACGATGACCGACGAAATATGGCAGCGGGTACAAGCGGCGCGCCATAACGTTTGGTGAGATGAGCCTGCGATCAATCAACACCAACCCTGATTTGTGATTTTTAAGGCGGCGTCGTTGTTAATAACGAAGACGCGGTGGCGTTTTGTTAGTTGAGGCACACCTATATGTTTCGAGACTTACAATATAGCTTTCGAAGTTTAATGAAGCGACCGGGTTTCACCCTCGTCGTTATCGCGACGCTCGCGCTTGGGATTGGTGTGAACGCAGCAATCTTCAGTGTCTTCAACACCTTGCTGCGTCCGTTGCCGGTCAAAGAGCCGGAGTCGATCGTGCGCCTCTTCGTCGAAGAAGGCTCCCGGCGATCCGATCTCTTTTCATTTCCCGACTACTCCTACATTCGCGATCACAACCAATCGTTCTCCGATGTGATAGCCGTATTCGAAGAGGAGCGTTTCCTTCTCGGAGAAAACGGACCTAATCGCGACCCTGAAGAGATACTCGGAAACTTCGTTTCAGATAACTACTTCGCAATGCTTGGCGGTAGCGCGGGTCTCGGACGCCTTTTCACAGGGGAAGAGAACAGTGTTCCAGGTCGTGATGCAGTCGTCGTTTTGAGTCATGGCTTCTGGCAGCGGCGCTTCGGGAGTGATCCACAGCTTGTTGGCAGCAGCCTAAAGTTAAATGGAAAACCGTTCACCGTCATCGGGATAACCCATCCGGAGTTCATTGGCCTCAGGCAGGAGATGCCTGACATCTGGCTGCCACTCGCAATGCGTGCTGCTATGCCGACGACCGGTTTCGAAGGCATCCCTTCTGAAAAGAAAGACTGGTACGGCGGGCGCGACTTTACATGGCTCAGCATATTCGCGCGTCTTAAGCCAGGCATGAACGCGCCGGAAGCGCGCACCGAAATGAATGTCCTGTTGGGTCGGTTCGATACTCGATCGAGCGCTGACCCAAAGCAGACAATCGCCGTCGACCCGATCAACGACCTGAAGGTCCCAATCGAAGCGTGGATGTTCATCGCAATGGTCCTCGGAGCCACGGGTCTTATCCTCTTAATCGCCTGTCTTAATATCGCGAACATGCAACTCGCGCGTGCAATCGCGCGACAGAAAGAAATCGGTGTTCGACTGTGCCTGGGCGCAAGTCGTTGGCGATTAGTTAGACAGTTACTGACCGAGAGTTTGTTGTTGAGCATCGTGGGCGGCGTCGCTGGAGTGTTGCTCGCGTGGTGGACTCTCAACGTGTTTCTGTCTATGGTTTTCGTGCGCTACGGTGGTGCAGAGATGGAGCGAGTCGTCATCGATCTCACGCCGGACTGGCGCGTCCTGGTTTATTCTTTCGGGCTTGCGTTATTGAGCGGAATCGCGTTTGGTCTCGTTCCAGCGTTGCGCGCCACTCGCCCGGATTTGATTGGAGTGGTCAAGTCGGAAGGCGCAACCGCGACAGCGGGCTCAGCGCGATCACGACTGAGCAACGCACTTGTTGTCGCTCAAGTGTCGATCTGTTTTGTGCTGCTGATTCCCGCCGGACTGTTATTGCGCAGCGTCCAACTCAATTTGACAACCGATCCGGGGTATGAAGCAAAGAACCTTCTTTCGGTGGGTTATAGCCTGGAATTGAGTGGTTATGACGCGGAACGGGCGAAGGTCTTTCAGCAGCAATTGATGACGCGGCTCGCCGCGCTGCCGGGCGTGAAGAGTGTCAGCCTCGATCGCGAGTTTATCGGTCGCGGCATCGTCACATTGTTGGACCAGGGTGGGACCAGTGCAAAGCAGTACTCCAACATAGCGGTTGAAGAAATTCCCGCCACATTTCTCGACACGATCGGAGTGCCACTCGTGCTCGGACGTGGATTTACAGCGGATGAGGAAAACGCCCGCACCCCGGTACTCATCGTCAGTGAATCGACTGCGCGCAGCCTCTGGCCTGGCGAGAATGCGCTCGGCAAGTTGTTACGTATCGAGGAGCCAGTGCGTGACGGCGGAACCAAGGTCATCTTTTCTTCGGCGCAGGTAGTCGGCGTTGTCCGTGACAATCAGATCTATCGATCCGGCGAACCATTGCCACAGATCATTTATCTTCCCGGCGCAAGGCCTGGCGAGCTGGACACGACAGTGCTGGTGCGTACCACAACAGACGCTGCGGCCCTGAAGGATCTTGCGCGTCGTGAGGCTTATGCCGTCGAGCCTGTGCTGCGACTGTTCGTGAAAACGTTCGAAGAGAAAATCGCCGCACAGCAGACAATTATGTCTGCCGCGTCACACGGAGCGACTGCGCTCGGCACTCTGGCTCTCATGCTGGCAGTCATTGGGCTCTATGGTGTGATGGCGTGGTTGGTGGTCCAACGCACACGCGAAATCGGAATTCGCATGGCGCTCGGAGCACAGGCACACAACGTTCTGGTTCTCGTAATGGCACAGGGCATGAAGCTGGTGCTGATTGGCGCCGTCATTGGTATTCCCGCCTCACTCGCCGTAGCGCGACTGTTATCGAGTATGTTGGTTGGATTGACGACGAGCGATGCGCTCACCATTGGACTCGTCACAGCGTTACTGGTCGCAGTAACTCTACTCGCCTGTTATCTACCCGCGCGACGCGCAACGAGAGTCGATCCGTTAGAGACGCTCAGATACGAGTAAGCCCTTCGATCCCCTGTGCTGGTGGCTCGAGGTAAGCAAAGTTTGACCGCATGATGTGCCTTGCGTGTATCATCCCACGCCAGCGGTGTAAAG
>DATIBX010000357.1:0-2093 GCA_035457105.1 Pyrinomonadaceae bacterium | reverse complement strand
CACGCGCCGTAGTGCGATTAAATTCGGCTGGCTCTTCGCGGTTGATATATTCCAACACAAAGAAAGGAAGAAGTATTTCACAGCGCGCGACTCGACCGGAAGATTGGTCGGCTTTCTTGCTGCTAGCCCCATTCCTGCGCGTGATGGCTGGTACCTTGAAGATGTATTGCGACGGCCGGAATCCCCGAATGGAACCACCGACCTTCTCGTTGTCGAGGTACTCGATTTCCTGAGACGTGATGGCGCCACGCTTGCTACGCTTGGCACTGCGCCAATGGCCATGGAGGGTAGTGTCGATCCTGAGATCCCCAATAACTTCTTGCTGTCGAAAGCGGCACGGATCGTTGCCGGTTGTTTTTCACTCTTCTACAACTTCGAAGGAGTGAGGCGTTTTAAGGGTAAGTTTGCGCCGAGTTGGTGGGAAAGCGAATACCTCCTTATTTCGCAAAACGTCACCGCACCTCCGCGCATCATTAGCGCCTTCGTGCAGGCGACCGTACCCGCCGGACTTTCCACCTTGATCGCTCGACAAATTACCCGCGCGTGGCGACGCATGACTTCTGCAAAGAACTCAGCCGCTCCTATCGAGAAGCCAGCTCTGGTGGTCGAGAGACAAAACAAAGATGAAGCTCCTCGAGATCGTGTTCCTGATGACGGTGAGGCTTACTCTTACCGAAGGAAGTCTGTTTTCGTGGACGGCCTGACGCTGAACTATGTCAGCGCAGGCTCAGGTAGGCCGGTAGTCTTGATCCACGGCAACCCCGGTTCGCATCAGGATTACACACTGGCAGTGATCGAAACGCTATCTCAATCGTACTACGTGGTTGCTTTCGATCGTCCTGGTCACGGCTACAGCGAGCGACATGATTCTGTGGAAACCACTGTCGAGGTTCAGGCTCAGATTATTCTCAATGCGCTGCGAAAACTTCGTATCGAGAAGCCGGTGCTGGTAGGACACTCCTGGGGTGGCTCACTTGTACTCGCCGCCGCGGTCGGTTATGGAAACGACCTTTCGGGAGTCGTCTTATTGGCGCCCGCCGCGTATCCAAATGTAAGGGTTGAATGGTGGTCGCTTCTTCCGCACATCCCCGTGCTGGGAAAGTTTGTGGTTAACACGCTGGCGCCATTGGTCGGACGCGCCATTGTGAAGGAGAGTTTGAAAGAGGCTTATCATCCTCAGGCCATGCATGAAGACTACGCACAACGGTCTGCTGAGATGTGGACCAGGCCGAATCGCGTCCGAGCTTGTGCTTACGACGAAAGAACTCTCGGTGCGAGTCTCAAGGTATTGAGTCAACACTATTCAGACATACAGATGCCCGTCGTGATCGTCACTGGTTCTGATGATCTCCTGCTTGAGCCAAAGAAACATGCCTACCGACTTCACAAAGCGATACAGGGTTCAAAACTCGTAGTGCTACCGCTGACCGGGCATCAACTTCCTCAAACTCGCCCGGACGCTGTTATCGAGGCGATTGCGGTTGCGTGGGATGCAGCAGAGGGATGAAGCGATGTGAAGCTGAGCGAATAAACCAAACGCTAGTAGGTAATCTCACTCGGGCCTCGGACCAGTGAAGTTGCGCGCCAACCGTTTGATCTACTTGCAATTACGAACACAACTTGGCAAAGAGAAAAGGCCGCCGGAAACGTTTCCAGTGGCCTTCGTCAATTCGTGGCTCCCCACACTGGACAATCTTCGCAACTTTCTCTTGACCACAACCACAGAGGTGCTCAGTTTCTTCCAGCAGTTGCGAGAAGCGCCGTAATAATGCCAGTTATTCCGAGTTGCGAGCTGTAACTTGAAGCAATTCCTTGCCACGACTGGAAGCAATTACTTGCCGCAAGTTCAAACGAAACCTAGAGATTTCGCATCTCCACTTTGTCTACGATTAATGTTTTGGAACCATTAAATTGCCGGAAGTGCAAATTGGAACTTAAGCATTGCCGGAAGTTCAGTAATGAAAAGAAAATTGACACTTGGCTGACTCTTCTTGTTAACACGGCCTTCGCACTGAGTTCACGATAGAAGTTGAGACGGAGCTTGAAATGAATGACGCCTTTGATGACCGGGCTCCGCATAGAAAGGGATTAGT
>DATIBX010000356.1:0-8558 GCA_035457105.1 Pyrinomonadaceae bacterium | reverse complement strand
CGTCGATGAAAGAGTTAGGGTCAGTAGGACGGACATCCATCCGCAACTTGCCAGTTACGATGCGAGAGACATCGAGCAGATCGTCTATTAGTTGGGCCTGAGCTCGGGCATTCCGCTCAATTGTGTCGAGTGCCTTGGCGGCATTATCGTCTGACAGTTGGCCCGAGCGTAACATTCTTGCCCAACCAAGAATTGCGTTGAGTGGCGTTCGCAGTTCATGGGAAATGGTCGCCAGAAATTCTTCCTTCAACCGACTTGACTCTTCTGCCTGGCGATAAAGGTGCTCGTTGTCAGCAGCAGCCCGTTCAGCCTCCGCACGAGCCTTTTTCGCAGCTTCGTAAAGACGAGCGTTGTCCATCGCAATCGCGGCCTGGGACGCAAGACCGACGACGATCTGTTCGTCTCGCTCAGAAAAGATGTCGGGCTGGGGATGGCCAAAGAAAAGGCCGCCAAGTACCTCTCCCGAACTTGAAACAACTGGAACAGCGAGATAACTCGTTATCGGCAGGTGACCGTCGGGCATTCCATAGTACGGAGAGTTTTTTCCGTAGCGTGGGTCTTCTTTCACATTAGCAAGACGGACCGCGCCCTCACCGCGAAAGGTTGGACCAAAAAGATCCGTCGCGCGCGGCATCGGAAAATGGTCGAAGGCATGACGAGGTACGCCCGCAATTGTAAACAACATGTAGGATGCGCCCTCTTCGTTTAGCACGTTATAGAAGAATGAGCCAAAGCGTGCTCGGGTGAGAACAGTAGCGGCGTCCGTAACAGCCTGAACAGTTTTATGCAAATCCAGTTCTGCTGAAATAACCTGACCAACTTCATTCAAAGTGCGTAGAGCGTCAGTCTGAGCGCGCAAGCTCTCTTCGATCGATTTGCTACTCGTGATGTCCTGGACGAACCCTAACATCCCTACGACACCGCCATCGTCCGCATATAGTCCCCTTCCTTTCGCAGACACCCATACGATAGAGTCATCTTCCCGGATTACTCGATATTCGATGTCGTAATCCCCATGAACCTCGAGGGCGTGCTCAACTGCGAGCTTGGCCCGTTCAGCATCTTCCGGGTGCAAGAGACTGCGCAATTCTGTCCAGGTCATCTCTGAGGCAGGTGAAACGTTAAAAATTGCGGCTGCGGTTTTGGATAGAAGCACCACGTCTGTGGTCGCGTCCCAACTCCAGTCTCCGAGACGAGCGGCGGCAAGAGCCAGACTCAATCGGGTCGCAGTTTCGTCGAGCTCACGCTGTGCCTGATACCTGTCAGTGATGTCACGTGCAATTTTCGAAGCACCGATAATTTTGCCGGTTGAGTCGCGGATCGGTGACACGGTCAATGAGATATTTAATAACCGACCGTTCTTGTGTAGCCGAACCGTTTCGTAGTGTTCAACGCGCTCGCCGGCTCTCAATTTGGCTAAGATTATGGGTTCTTCGTCGAAGTGTCCCGGCGGGATGAGCATTGTCACAGATTGCCCAATTGCCTCGTCAGGTGTGTAACCAAAGATGCGCTCGGCGCCTTTGTTCCAGCTGGTAATTACGCCTTCGAGTGTTTTGCTGATGATGGCGTCGTCGGCAGAGTCAATGAGGGACGCCAACCAGTAGCCGGCCAGTTCGCTGCTCCTTAATTCATTTTCCGTTTGACGATCCGCTTGATCCTTTGGGAGCGAGTCACCCCCAATACTTTTGGACATAGTAGTCGGTATCCCGAGACAAAGTTTAAGTGGGAGTTGAGGGATTACGGGGGTTTTCGGAGTTGATTATAGCCGTGATAGGTGAATGTTCCTAGGAGGCGGTGTTGATGGGTTGGGGGAGGAGAGGGATTATTGGTCATTGATCGATGATCAATGACCAATAATCAGAGCTAACGCAAACGACAACTCACTTTGCGGCGGCTGCTTTCTGTAAATCAGCTATGTCCAGCTTCTTCATCTGCATCATCGCTTTGAACACCCTGTCCGCTTTCTCACGATCCTTATCGGCAATTAACTCAAGCAGGACATCTGGAACCACTTGCCACGACATGCCATACTTGTCTTTTAACCAGCCACATTCAACTTTCGCGCCGCCTTCAGAGAGCTTCTCCCAAAAGTAATCCACTTCCTCCTGCGTCTTACAATGGATCACCTGAGAAACGCTCTCGTTGAACTTAAATGTCGGCCCACCATTCAAAGCAGTGAACTCCTGACCATCAAGCACAAAGTCGACGATCATCACGGTACCTTTAGGACCAGGTCCAGGCTCACCATAGTAGACCGTATTCACAATCTTCGAATTTTTAAATATCGATACATAGAATTTCGCCGCCTCTTCCGCATTGTTATCGAACCAGAGAAAGGTCGTAATTTTTTGGCTGCGCGGACTCGTTCGCTCGTCTCGCGAAGCGGCTGTACCGGTTTGAGTAGTACTTGGCATTTTTTCTCCTTTATTGCTTTCTGATTAATTTCTCGTTGTCGAAATCACACTCGTTCTAGATTTCGGCACCCAGTCAACAACTAATCGATTAGGGAGGGCTGGAATCGACAACCCTCCCAAAATTTTTTCCGGAAAGTTTGTCGCAAGGAACATAGAGCATTTCGCTCCTTAGCGGTCCGGGTTATATGATCTGGCGATGCAACTGCCTATTAACCCACCAATCTTGCCAATGCTGGCCAAACGAGTAAGTGAAATACCGCGTTCAGGTTCATGGCTCTTCGAACCAAAGTGGGATGGATTTAGAGCAATCGTATTCAGGGACGGAGATGATGTCCTAATTCAGAGTAGAGACACCAAGCCACTGAACCGATATTTTCCGGAACTGATTGACCCCATCAAGAAACAGTTACCAAAGCGATGTGTGCTTGATGGTGAAGTGGTATTGGCTAGAGACGGTGCTTTGGATTTCGAGGCGCTACAACTTCGGATCCACCCGGCCGCTTCGCGCGTCAAGATGTTGTCTGAACAAATGCCGGCCTCGATTGTTTTCTTCGACCTGCTGGCGGAAAAGAATCGCGATCTAACAGCAACAGCGTTTGAGTCACGTCGGGAACTAATGGAAAAGATATTGTCGTCTGCCCGACCGCCAATTCACTTGACGCCGATTACCGCAAGCCTTGATGTTGCCGCCGATTGGTTTCGCAGATTTGAAGGGGCCGGTTTCGACGGCGTCATTGCCAAGCCGACGAGTGGAACCTACGAACCTAATAAAAGAGTGATGCTGAAGGTCAAGCACGAGAGAGATTGCGATTGCGTAGTCGCTGGTTTTCGCTGGCATAAAAAGGGAGAGCGAACCGCCATCGGTTCACTGTTGCTTGGGCTGTTTGACGATTCCGGACAGCTGCACCATGTCGGAGTATGCGCAAGTTTTACCGATAAGAAACGGAGTGAACTCGTAGAATTTTTAGAACCTTACCGAATGAATGCGCTCAAGAATCATCCCTGGAAAGATTGGGCAAGCAGTGAGTTAGAAGGCGATCGTCGAGTCCCAGGCGCACAAAGTCGCTGGAGCCAGGGAAAGGACATGACGTGGGAGCCAGTGAGAACTGAACTGGTTGTGGAAGTCGCCTACGATCACATGCAGGGATCGAGGTTCAGGCACACGGCACAATTTCGCAGATGGCGAACTGACAAGAGTCCAGCCGATTGTACGTATGCACAATTGGAAGTCGTGCCCCCACAGGAGCTTTCAGAGATCTTCGGGTAAACCTTGGAGTGCGCCGGCCCGGCGGCGCTTTGTTACAACTAGACTCGATTTGATCCAAGATATGTTTTATCAGTGGTCATCGTCCAACAATACCAATTGAGAAACGATCAGACTCTCAGTGACCATTCGAACTCGGATCTATTTCCGACTCGTCATCCTCGACCTCGTCATCATCCTGCACATGCTCCAGAGGTAGTTCCAGATCCAGGTCCATGATAGTGCTGTGGAACTCAACTTCAAACCACTCGAGAAATGTATCCAGGTCTCTGGTGGGAGGCCATTCTTCCTCAAACGTGTACCAGGCCATCAACTCCTCTTCAAAAACATAATTGTGGGACCAAACAACAATCTCAGCCTGGTCTTCAGGAGTTTCGTACTCGGGAACGAGGTATGCAGTTGAGTCGTTCTGCAGTTCCTCGAGCGTCAGATTCATCTCGTCATCGTTATCAAGCGAATTCAACCAATCGAGAAAAGGCTGTTTCGGCTTAACAACCATCAGACTACGGTTTACTCCAGGCATGTCAGAGAGAATACCTCACTTGGACACTGAGGGAAACTTTAGGACTATTTGCGTGCACCATGAACATGCTAGCCTGTGCGCGTGAAGAACAAAGAAGAAGCCGAAATTATAATGGTCGATGGACGAGAAATTCGCGTTACTCATCCTGACAAGCCATATTTCTCTCTCCAAACAAAGCTGTCGAAAGTGGACCTCGTTCGCTATTACCTGGCGATAGCACCAGGAGCGCTGAACGGAATACGCGATCGCCCAATTGTTCTTAAGCGCTTCGTCAATGGAGCCGAAGGCCAGGCGTTCTATCAAAAGCGCGCTCCGACAAACATCCCTCGCTGGCTTAGGACTGTAACGCTGTCATTTCCTTCGGGGCGGAAGGCAGAGGAAATTGTGGTTGACGATCCTGCCGGACTGGCCTGGATCGTGAACCTGGGTTGTATTGAGTTACATCCTCACCCGGTTCTGTCTGGGGATCTCAATCATCCAAATGAATTACGAGTAGACCTTGATCCGGGGCCGGGAGTCGGCTGGGAAGACGTGAGAACAGTCGCCCTTGAGGTAAAGGCACTCCTCGAGGAACTTGGTCTACGCGGCTGGCCCAAGACGAGCGGCTCTCGCGGGATGCACGTCAACGTTCGGATTCACCAACAATGGACCTTTATCGAAGTGCGTCGCGCTGCTTTGGCCCTCTCGCGCGCAATCGAACGTCGTCTGCCAAACCATGCGACTTCCAAGTGGTGGAAGGAAGAGCGACACGGGGTTTTCCTCGATTACAATCAGAATGCTAAGGACCGAACTACATGTTCAGCCTACTCGGTTCGTCCACTTCCAGATGCGCGTGTCTCAACACCTTTGGATTGGGCAGAGGTTGCTGACTGTAATCCAGCAGATTTCACCGTATTGACGGTGCCGAAAAGGTTTGCGGAGATTGGCGATCCTCATGCTGAGATGGACCATCAAGCGGGATCACTTGAGCCGCTCCTGGAATTGGCTGAGCGAGATGAGGCAGCTGGTCTGGGAGACGCACCGTGGCCACCGCATTTTCGCAAGATGGAAGGCGAAGCAGCTCGGGTCGCACCCTCTCGGGCAAAGTCAGCAGCTAAACCCGCCCGCGTAAAAATGCCGCTGCTCGTGATTGCCAACTCTCCAGATAAGAATGCTGCGCTTGCAGGGTTGGAGAAATGGAAACGAAAGCACAAAAAAGTAGCAAAGCTAATCGAAATTGAAGACGTTCTCGTCGATACCATGCGCGGACGCTCGTCGACATGGACGCGGATTCGAGTGAACCTTCGCAATGTTCCGGAAGATCTACGACCGCCTCAGGAGACGCCCGACCCGGATGATGATCCAACGCGGGAGTGGCGAGAATGGCGGGCTGCGAATAAGAAACCGGTTAAGAAGAAGACGGCCAAGAGCAAGGAGTCTTAGGTTTTGAGTTCTCGCCAGGGCTCCTTCAAAACGCTAATTCTCATGGGCCATTGACCATTTATGATTTGTCATTTTCCCGATTTCACAACCGGATTGGTGAAATGAAAGATGATAAATGGTTGGTCACAAATGCAATTTGGAAGTGCGACATGTCCTGAGCGCCGAAGGCGCGGGCGAGGATAGCCAGGGGTGAAGCGAAGCGGAACCCCTGGATCAAGTTCAACAAGGCTGAGCCCTGCAAGGGCGGCAGAGTTTTGGCTTACTAAGATACATCCCGTCGCTCTTTCAGAGCTCCCCAAAAACTATCTGCTTTCCAGGGGTTACGTTTTGCTTCGCCCCTGGCTACCCTCTTTAAGCGCCTTCGGCGCAAGGGGACCTTGGTATTGCGACTCTAAATCGAATTCGCAATGACCAAGACCAAAATGTAGGGTCGTGAACCTGCAATCTAAAAAACTAATTGTCCGCACAATGAATTTTATGGCTGGCAACTGTCTATTTCGGCCTTCCGTATTCGACTAACATACGAAGGGAAGGTGAAATTACCGGGTCTGCTCGACGAGTTGCCGATGAGCCGGTTAGAGACTTTCACCAAATTATTGTAAATTGAGCGACCGAACTATTTCTTTCCCGGGGCGTAACCAATATCACCGCCAGCAGTTATAGAATGCGGTGGATTTCTGTGAAACCTTTGCGTCGAGGCGGCGTACTCGCTTTTGAGTACTTTCTGCTCGGCGATAGCTTCTAAAATCAGGTGAACCCTTATGAAGTTTGCGAAGCTTGTCCTGAAGAATATCCTGCGCAATAAACGACGAACCTTGCTCACAATCTCGAGCCTGGTGGTTTCGTTGTTTTTGATCATCACGCTCGCCACAATCCTGACGGAGTTTGAACGAGGCAGCTCCGAATCCAGCCCCCTTCGACTCATCTCGCGTCACGCAGTATCGCTCGCCTTCCCCATGCCAATGGCCCATCTCCAGCGGATCAAGACTGTACCTGGAGTGAAGGAGGCGATGCCTTTCAACTGGTTCGGCGGGATCTACAAAGACGAGCGGAACTTCTTCGCAAACTTCGCCGTCGATGCGACTAAGCTGCGTGATGTACTGCCCGAACTTAAGATGTCTGACGCTGAATGGCAAGCCTTCACCAGCGACAGGCAAGGCGCGATTGTGGGCCAAAAGCTCGTCAAGCTATACGGCTTTACTCCGGGCCAGCGCATAACTCTGAAGAGTCCAATCTACAATCAAGAGGTTGAGTTCATCATACGTGGCGTTTGCACTGGTGGCGACGAAAAGACACTCTTCTTCCACCAGGACTACCTGAACGAACTTCTCCCCGAGTGGGCCAAGGACAGAGCCAGTACTTTTAGTATCCGGGCCAACACAGCGGAGGATGTCCCCCGCATTTCCCAGGCAGTTGATTCGATGTTTGCGAACACCGACGCGCCAACAAAAACAGAGAGCGAAAGCGAATTCGCCAAGAGCTTTGAAACTATGCTGGGCGGCGTCAAACAATTTCTTTACGGCATCATGGCCGCGATCACATTCTCGGTGCTGCTCGTCATGGGCAACACCATGGCCATGACCGTACGCGAGCGGACAAAAGAAGTCGGCACCTTGAAGGCCATCGGATTTCAACGCGGAACGATCACCGCTCTGTTTCTGGCCGAGTCGCTGATTGTGGCTTGCATTGGTGCGGCGATTGGCATCGGGGGCGCAGCTCTGATCTTTCGATCAATCGATCTTAGTTTGTACATTCCGAACTTCAGCTCGTTCATTCCGACAACGCAGACTCTGGTTGCAGCGTTTGTGTTGTCGATAATTGTTGGTTTGATAAGCGTCATCTACTCGGCTTTCCGAGTGTCTAGTTTAACCATCGCCGAAGCTTTACGGAGCACTGAATAAAATGGCATTGCCGCTTAAATACAACTTGCGAAATATCGTTGTGCGCAAGGGCAGCACTCTTGCCACGGCGTTCACGATTGGTTTAACTGTCGCGGTCTTTCTCATGGTGATGGCCCTGGCTCGAGGCATCGACCTGACACTGTCCACCAGTGGTGAACCGCTGAATCTGATAGTTCTCCGCGAAGGCAGTACAGCTGAGTTGAACAGCAACATCACTCGCGAAAACTTTAACGACCTTCAATATTTGGACGGAGTTGAACGTGAGGGTGATAAACCGCTGGCCACGGCTGAACTAATCACACTGATTTATAAAGCGCGTAAAGGCATGAATCAAGGATCGAATGTCACAGTTCGCGGAATCGGTCCAATGTCTTTAAAAATGCGTTCCGGTTTCCAAACTATCGCCGGACGCATGTTCAATCCCGGATTAACTGAAGCAGTCGTCTCGAAAAGAATTGCGGAGCGATTCCAGGGATTCGACATCGGAGACAAGTTTCGTATCCAGACCACTGACTACACGGTTGTAGGATTATTCGACGCAGGCGGTAAAGCATTTGAGTCGGAGATCTGGGTGGACGTCAACTCGCTTGCCAGTACTACAAATCGACCAACGTACTCGTCTGCTCTTTTGCGAGTGAAGGATGTGAGCACGCTTGCCACCCTCGCTAAACGAATCACTGACGATCCGAAATTGCACCTGAAAGCATTATCGGAACGCACGTTCTATGAGGACCAGCAGGGTACAGCATCAGGAGCTTTGAAAGGTCTCGCCGTATTCATCTCTTTTATCATGGCGGTTGGCGCCGGATTTGCGGGAATGAATACGATGTACGCAGCGGTGGCCCGGCGCACCAAAGAGATTGGAACACTGCGGGTGCTGGGCTTCAGCAGAATAAGTGTGTTAACAGCCTTTCTTCTGGAATCAGTCTCCATTGCTCTTATAGGAGCCGCGATAGGTATTCTGTTGGCGCTGCCTTTAAACTTCGTCTCCACCGGCACTTCCAACTGGGTCACGTTTAGTGAAATTGCTTTCA
>DATIBX010000355.1:0-10847 GCA_035457105.1 Pyrinomonadaceae bacterium | reverse complement strand
GCCAGTCCATTGCTCCAGCCAGCCTGGTTTTAAAGTTTTTTCATAAATCATCTGCTCGGCTTCTGAGCGAATGAGCTGGATTGAGCTCCGGTTTACTGCGATGTCGCCGCTGGACGTTTTAATATTTGCGTTGTCTCCGGTTGCTGACACGACCCCTATCACCGTGCGCCCGTCTGCCAGCACAACATACAGAGGCTTGTCAGAGTTGATCGTTGAAATGTTTTCCAGCGCAATAGTGACTTCACCCGCTAGATCGCTTTTCAAGATCAGATTCTTACCATCGGACTTGACGACTGTGCCGGAAATCCGATCTCCATTCTTCAGCGTCAGCTGGTCACCCCTGGCGATAAGCTGGGCAATTAAAGAGATAGCCAGCACTAAGATCGCTCTCGACTTGTTCATTTAAGATTCTCCGGCAAGGCTCAAAACTCAACGCGGAACCAGCTCCTGGCACGAGCAATCTTCAGAATCGCTTCCTCATAGAGCTCGGTACAATTGTCTCCAGGACATCTGCCCCTTTAGTGTCAAGGAGTGGGGCTGATTCCGCGTTCACGAGGCCACGGCAATTGAACCGGTGCTTCGCACACTGAAGTTGTCGGTCGGTTGTTCTGTTGATAAAGCGGTGGAGCTGCCCTGATCAAAGTCGAACTTAAAAGCGTGCCGGCCAACAGAACCAGTTAATAAGTGACAGCGTAAAAAACCTATGCCTGATAAATAATCAGGTGGACTTTGTATTTTTAGGTAGGATTTACACGTAGGTTGAAGTCAGGCAGGTACCTGCTTTTTATGAGATGGGGTGGAAACCTTTGTCTTGATCCAGTTTAAGTAAGGGACGGCCATAATGGCACTTACAAGCAGATAAAGAAGGACTGCGGGCACGGTCTGTTTTTGATCGGGAAAATTGACATTGGCGATGGCGATGGCGATTGCCGGATGGCGGGTTGCAGCTGCGAGTGCGAGCACGGGTCTATTTTCGGTTTCTGGCCCACCGAGAAAATGGCCGATGACAATTCCAATAAAGGCAAACACAGCCATACTGATCAGCGTTCCATCTCCAACCAACGATAGAACCGCGCGAAGGGCACCAAACAATACTGGGAGAAAACCCAAAACCAAAAGAACAGTGGCGATCAGACTCAACGGTCTGGCTACTCGCTCAGCAATGTTTGGTAAAAACTTATTGATAGCTATTCCTATCAATAGCGGCACTATGATGGTGGCTAGAACTTTGGAAGCAATCGAGGTAGCAGACATTCCAAGCGGTATTTGCGTGAGCCGCTCAAACACCTTGAGAATTAGTGGAATAAATATAATTGCCAACAGCGAAGTATCAGCCAGCACACCTATGGTGTAGTTCTCTGTGCCGCCGGCTTTGAACGACTTATTCGGAAGAATCGGAGGTATGGGCGAAACTGACAGAACTACCAGCGCAATCTTCACCGCGGGATTGAGGTTGAACGAAATCGCGATCAACAAGGCGACAATCGGCATAATGACGTACATCGCCAGCACTGCACGAGTTAGGTAGGCCGGTTTGCGAAACAGGAAGGTCGCGTCTGATGGTGTTGCTTTCAAGCCGATCGCAAGCACATTGAGGACTATGCTTATCCTGAGAACAAGCAGAATAAGAGTAACCAGGGTCATCATGGGCTCCTTCTTATGATGGCATCTCTAACTATGGGACGCCGTAGTACCTCTGATAAGTCGGTAAGCAAGAAGCAGTAGCATCGCCCCGATGATGGCCATCGCTAAACTGGCAAACCAGCCTTTGGCAATCGGAATGTAGCTTGCGATAAACGCTCCTACAAAAGCCCCGGCAATTCCCAGTAAGATTGTTACGACGAAACCACCAGGATCTTTTCCGGGCATCAACAACTTACCCGCAAGGCCCACTAGTAGGCCAAGCAGGACCAGACTTATTATCGGCATCGGGGTTTCCTTTCATTTCGGAAGGGGCCGTTTATTCGTCTTTATCGTCTCTCGATTTGAACCAGATTCAAACGTCCTGGCAATGGCAAACCATCAACTTGAACGGTCTCGTTTGCAGAGCGTTGACCAACAAATCCTTTCGGTATGAATCGATAACCCGGTCGCGCTCGTTCACCCGCTAACTTTGCCGCAACTTCCTCGGCTTTACGAAACATTGCCAGATATACGTGGCAATAGGGATCTTTTTCGAACATGGTTCCACTGAAGGTAAAAGTGCGGACTGGACAACCACCATGGCACAGGGACAGATAGTCGCACTCGATGCAGTCCTTCGGGATGACCAGCGCAGGCCGGTCGACAAACTTGCGACGCGCACGACTCTCCGCAAGCATCTTAGTCAAGTTGTCTGTCTCAAAGATATTGCCAAAGAAATATTCGGGATAGCTTGTAACCCAACAATCACATTGAGCCACATAACCTCTGGCGTCAATCGAAATAAATTCATCGGCGCAGTTTGCCTGCCAGATGCAAGGCAGTTGCCCGCTCGCATCCGTAAACGTCTTGATCAGTTCGTCGATTGGACCAAGAGAGATTGTCCCATATCCTCGCTCCAGCCAAACATCCGTCAAATCAGCAAAGAACTGTCCGAGCTGGTCCACATCGAGACCTAGTGATTTTTTTGTTTCGTTTTGCTCTCCGCCTGGGAAGGGAGTATTGACCTGAAAACTGCTCGTACCCACCTCGTCAACAAAATATGAATAAAATCTTTCAGCCCCTACGTCCAGCGTCGCCTGGTTAGGAACCGCGATGACACCTATCTTGATACCCGCATCAAGTGCTGTTTGAACATTGTACTTCCATATTCTGGTGTAATCAGTTGCGGAGCCGTTGAATAGCTTGCGATGGATATTGGGAAAATCCATCGAGGTGCCAACGCTATTGTCGAACATCCGCTCGATGATTGGATTCCAACGAGCGTTGTAACCAATCATATTCGACTGCAGGCCGTGCTCCACTAATTTGCCGCGACTGAAAGCAGCCTCTTGAATCAATTCATAAGCTCTCTCAAACCACTCGACCGGCATCGTCATAATCTCGCCGCCTTGCCAATGGATGGTCAGCGCGGCAATGTCGGCCGTTTCCATGTGGTCTAGTGCTTTGTTGATGACAATCGACAACTGATCGAGCGACATCCGATCATCGGTTTTATCTTCAAAGCAATATTCGCAATTAACATTACATTTGTTTGTGGGCAACAGAATTATCGAGAAGTGATTACCCATCATGATTGCATCTGTACCTCCATCGCACGATAAGCGGAGAGATCTTCCTGCAACTCTTTCGCTGACGACTCCAGCGTGGCAAAGACTCTTTTAATTCCGCCACAGTTATATTGAATGTCGGGCCATTTGAAAAACCCCCGACAGCGATCATAAAACTCGCAGCTCGAACATTCACTCGAACTCGAAGCCTGGCGTTGGAAAATTTCGGCGTAGCGAATAGGCTGCTGCTGCTTTTGATCGACGAATCGTTTGGAGATCGTCTCTTCGCCATCCTCCGTCACGTAACAGATCTGGGACGGATCTTCTTCTTCGATCTGCCAAAGCGAAGCCGGCTCGTTACGAAAATAGGAAAGCAATAGACTGTGAAAGAACTCGATCGGCTGCCTAACGTTGCCAAGGTGCAAATACAGATCCAACACCGATTCAAGTTCCGCAATTAATTCTGGACCAGGCTGGTCCATTTCCAGTTTAACTGAGAAGTTCAAAGAAACAGCCAGTTTGACAGCCTTGCCGAAACCTGGTGCGACTTCTATAGAAACTCGTATTGGGTGCGAATCCAGAAGGTTTGCGTAGTCGTACAGTTTTAGATACTCGTTAGCAGGATCCTTCAGATGTATATCGACTGGTAACGAATAGAACGAGCTTTCAAGCGCGGACGTATCGGCCGGTGTTGAAAGCAACTGAATAAAGCGCACTCTAGTTGGGTCACAACGCGCCAGCGATAACGTCAGTTCTTTTACATTGGCTGATCTGATGATGAGATTTGAACCGCGATACAGGTCAACCTTGCTCGCCGGGATATTGTAGACGAGTGCGCCCATCAGAGTAGACCCTTCATCCTCTGTCTTTTGAATGTCTGTAAATATGACTCTTACCAACCGCGCCGGTTAACCCATGCCCCGCCGCCACCTGCTCGATTGACCCAGGCGCCGCCGCCACCGGCTCCATTTACCCAGGTTGTAGCGCGATTCACCCAAGCGCCGCCGCCGCGGTTAACCCACGAGCCACGGGAATTCACCCAGCCCGAGGCTGTTTCGCCCGGCAAAAGAACAGCACCAGCAACGGCTACTCCAATCGCGGCGGCTGACCATTTTCTCAATCCAGCAAGGAAGTCACGCCGAGAAACCAGCCTCCGATCTTCTTCGTCCGGCTCCGGTGTTTGAAGTTCCTGGTCCATTTCACTTCCCTCCTGTTACTTGGTCACCGGTGGTTGAAACGCATTCGACATATGCAACATGACGAAATGCCATTTACCATCCTGCTTGGCCAAACTGGCTGACACATTCAACTTATACTCGCGGGCTTTGCCCTTCATTGAATCCTTGCACGAGCAGATAGCCGCCAGCCAGGCCATTGAACCTTCAGGATCTGAGCCACCAGTTTTCCAATCGCAAATAGCTTGCATGGTATTCGTATCGTAGTCTTTGAACATTTCGGTATAGGCTGCTTTGATTTCTTCTGGTCCAACCCATTTCTCTTCAACTCCGGTGCCCAGGACTACAGTGTTTGGATCAGTTGAGAAAGTATCCATCAGCGCGTTGAGATTCTTTTCACTGAGCGCCTTGTCATGCGCCTGAAGTACGCCCCTTACTTCCTCTACTACGACCTTCGGATCAGCTGGTGGCGCCGCGGGTTTGGCGGTTGAGTTTGCTGAGGCAGTCGTATCAGCTTCGCGGTTAGTACTACCGGCAGCGCAGGCAATGAGGAAGGCTAACGAAGCTGACAGGCAGAAAATGATGGATCGTTTAATCACGACTTTCCTCCTTCATTTGATTTGAAAGGTCGGGGCAATATTTTCGTGAGCGCCCGTTCTCATCGAGAGGCTCACTATTCGAGGAAACGGGCGCCTCAGAACGAAACCCTACGTTTTTGCAGAGAATTTCAGCTGTCAGCTTAGGGAAAACCCGTAGATGGGATAATCAGGTGAAGTGTGTAAATCGAGATAGGATTTGCGGTAGGCGCTCTTTGGTGAGTTGTTGCTGCCATCGCTATATAGGTCCCTATATGTCCTACAGGTCCTATTACAGATCAAAAGGCGTCCCCGATTTTCCTCACTTCTTTGGCGGATAATACTTGAAGATCTTTTCGACCACCTTTTCCAACTTTTTCTTTACCTTTTCAACATCCTTTGCCGGATCCTTTAGTGGCTCGTTACTGATAGTGTCGGTGGCAGTGGCGCGCCAAACTTCCGAGGTATTGGTGCCATCCTTCATCTCTACAATCAAGGCTCCTTTCACCACTCTCCAGGCGGCCTCGACGCTGCCGGCGCTTGCGCCCCATGTGCCGGGCCGTGCGACTGTCGCGGAGTCAAAAGTGTCCACTACTGCAGCGTGGTATGAGAGAGCGATGTCGCCACTGCCGTTCGCCCGAGTAAGTCCTTTGATCGTCATCTGCTGGTCCACCAGTTCGATGATTCGTTTGTCGATGTCCGGATTTTTTGCCGGTACGCCTTTCGTCCAGTAATAGGTTTTGAACTTTGAGAAGTCGAGTGCGTGATCGTATCCAACAGATACCTTCTGAGCCTGTGCAGTTACTGACGTTAGCAGAATAACTACAGCAAAGAGAATGACGCGTCTAGGTGACATCCAGGAAACCTCCGGCACTACAAGGCAAATTGATCATGGCAAATCAGTAAGGCATCGACCTCTTTGTATCATCGAAAGAGATTCACAACAAGATCGATCTGAAGGCAAGATCTAGTTTGAGTGAAGATCCCCGTTTTCGCGAAAGCTTCGCGTCCCGGCATGAATTGTCAGATACAGATTATGCGTTCCAATCGTTTGGCTGAGGCCGGCGCGCTCAAGCATCAATCGAGTCAGATAGGGAGCTCGCGCAATTCCCAGCTCAATTCCTTGCTGCGCCAATTCCTGATGTAACGCTTCGAGTGCATAGGCGCCAGAGACGTCCAGCAGTGGCACAGACTCGGCGTCGATTAAGAGATACTTCGGGGTTGGCATGGCAGCTTTAACCACGGCTCTGACCCGGTCGTTAAAATAGTCGGCGTTGAAGAACACTAACGACGCTTCAAAACGATAAATTACAACTCCAGGAATGCTTCTGCCGCCGTCGTCGACTGAGCGAAAGTCATCTCCGTCCACACCGCTGACCAGCCCCAAAATTGAATCCCTTGGCCGCGATGCCTGCCGCAGTAGGTTCAACAGCGCGAGGCCCACGGCAATAAGCACTCCCGGCAACACACCAACTGTCATCACTCCCAGCGTCGCTACGACAGACTGTCGAAACTCAGCCCGGCTGATTCGGTAATAACGGCGCAGCGAGGCGATATCGAAAAGACCTAGAGCAGACGACATTAGGATAGCTGCAAGGGCCGCAATCGGAACGTAGGCGAGGGGCTTTGTAAAAAACAGGAGGACGAAGGCAATCACCACGGCTGCAACGATTGAAGTCACCTGAGTTTTTCCGCCGGCGGAATCGGCAACTGCCGTGCGAGAGTCTGCTCCGCTAACAACGAAGCCCTGACTCACCGCTGAAGCCAAATCTGAAACGCCCAGCGCAAACATGTCGCGATTCACATCTATACGATAGCCGTTCTTTGCGGCAAACCCGCGAGCCGTTGTCATCATGCTGCAAAAACTCACCAGGGCTATTCCGGCGGCACCAAGTGTCAGGGGACTAAGTTCCGCTGCAGTAAAGGTCGGAATAATTGGCGCCGGAAAACCTGCCGGCACGGAACCGACCGTCGCCACACCTTTCGCATCCAGATCGAGCACGTAAACGACCACGCAACCGAGGACCGCCGCAAGCAACGGAGCCGGCAACCTGGGAAGAAGTCGTTTGATTAGTAGCAGGAGAACCAGCAACGACACGCCCACAATAAAGGTCCAGCCGTGAGTCTCTTTGAGTCGTGAGACCGCTTCGAAAACCGTTCTGAAAAACCCATTTGGTGAAAGTTTGTAGCCGAGCAGCGAACCCAATTGGCCCGCCATGATCGTTAATGCAATTCCATTCAAATAGCCGGTAAGGATCGGGCGGGAAAGAAAATTCGCGATCGCACCTAAACCCGAAAGACCGCCAATCATTAGCAGAACGCCAGTGAAACAGGTCAGAACGATCGACAGTTCCAAGTAACGTTCTGGGTTTCCGGCGGCGAGTGGGCCAACCGTGGCAGCAACAATTGAACAAGCAGCAGCATCGGGATTGACGACGAGTTGCCGTGACGAGCCAAATAACGCGTACGCCAACAAGGGTAAAATGCAGGAATAGATGCCGACGACGGGTGGGAAACCAGCAAGCTGAGCATAAGCGATGCCAATTGGCAGCGCGACCGCGGCAACGGAAACTCCAGCCAACAGATCACTCGTCAGCCACTCACCTTGATAGGTGCGAAGCATCTGCACTCCAGGCAGCAGACGAGCGAGCCCGTTGATCATTGGTCCGGAAGTGTGTCTTCGTTATCGAAGCTGAACATTGACCAGCTTCCAGGGATTCTGATAGAGCTCGATTTCCAGCTTGTTATCTTTATTCAAATCCAACTGGGCAGCTGGGAATAAAACACCCGAGTTATGCTTTTTGTCTTTGCTGAGTATCACTTCCATTCCCGATAAGTTGTAATCCGAAGATCGCGAGTCAGCCCACACTTCACCAAAACGGAGTAACCGATTGGTTATCATGCGAATTTTCACTCCACCGTCGGGCATGGGAAACTGCCGAATATACGCCAAGTCGCCACCAAGGGTGCCGGTAATCGCAAGACGCCCTTTGGAGTGCATCTTTGATAGGGCGTTCACCAGTCCCTCGTTTCCTTTTTGATTAAACGCTTCCATGAGCAGTTGCTGATCTTCCGCTGGCGAGAACTCCTCAATAATGGCGGTTACACTAAAGCTCCTGCCAAGTTGAGTCGACTGGCCCATCGCGGTCGCCTGGATGTACATCGACTTTTTGAGTTTTAGCGAGTTCTGAGCGGCGCCATTGCTATCGGCCAACAACAATGCGCCCAGAGCAACAAAAGTGAACGCCGTGAAATAAAGTCCTCTACTAATTTGCATTTATTCTCCTTCTTTAGTCTCTTTACACGACATCGTCAAACGCACGCTAAAATTTCCTCATGCGTAGCAAACTCTCGTCAATTCCACTGATAGTGCAGATTATAGATTGACTCCAAGGCTTTCCGATACGAATTGGAGTGCCTTTTGACCTTAAATCTCTGTGGAGTGCGTCGGCCTGCCGTCGCTTTGTTAGGTGGCTCACTTGTAAATACGGACCTTATTTGACTCCCGGACTACGCCTGACAATAACAAAGCGCCGCCGAGCCAGCACTCAAAGCGTTTACGCTGATGCTTGTTTCGCTGGTTCGCTGATTTCAGCAAACACAAGTCCCCAGTCATCTGTGACGCTCACGATGGTCCAATCCTTCGCTTTCGCAGTATCAATCAACTTCTCGGCACCTGCCGTGTAGGCGATTTCGCGATCGTTATCGTCGTGATTGATCACTATGCAATGAGAAGGACGCGATGGATGTGCGGTGAATTCCAACATCTGAATATCGCCATTTGCGTTGCCCGCCCCGAAAATTGGTCGTTTGCCAATACGACTCCAGATACGGACCGCTTTTGCTGGTCCGTCATCGAGTATTTCCAATTGCGCTTTGTGAAAAACGTTGCCGACTCCGTTCTCAACCCGGTATTCGAGCGAGACTGAACTTCCAATCACATGTTCCGGAGTAATGCCGTATAGCTGTTGGGTGATGGGTCGCATAAAGTCCCGCGTCCCGCCAGAGGCGATGTAATTCGTGAAACTATTTGCCTTCAAGTAGCGAAGGAGCTCTACCATGGGCGCGTAGGCAGTTACTAAATACGGTCGTTTCAAAACGGGATTCTGTGATGAGTTAAGAAAGCGCGAGGCTTTTTCTGCGAAGCTCTCGATACTCTCGCCCGCGTAGGCTTTTAGTAGCCCGGCGGACATCACATTGAGATCGCTGTCATCGCCATCGTAGTGTTTGGTGATGACTTCGCTTAGCCACTTATAGTCATTTTCCGAAACCGCCTTCCAGGGCTGTTTGTCGCATAGCTCGGGATTCTCCTTCACCTGATCAGCTATCCGTCGCAATAGGAAGTCAGCTTGAATTGGTATCGGCTTTTCGCACCAGAGCGTTCCGTCATTATCAAACACTGCAATGCGATCTTCAGGTGAAACAAAATCGGAAGACGTCTGCGTTGTCACCAGGTTGACGAAATTGATGATTGACTGTTTCGCTGGACCATCGCGCCACAACTGTAGCGGTCCTGGTTTGATCGCAAACATATTTCTCCCCTTTCAAATCCTTCGCGCTCCTACCTTGGGAGTGCGCCGCCCGGCGACGCTTTGTAAACTCCATCAAGGATTCTTCGCTCACTTGTCAAATGGATAAATTACCCGCCAGTCTCGTTTCACATCGACTACGACCCACTTCCGCTCATTAGCTTGATCTAATGCCTGTTTGCTTGGACCATCGTTCCACGATGGCAGAGGATCGGTTTGAGCTTGAACAATGTGACCCGACGTGACGAATAGCAAGACAGCAATGAGACAACGAATTGAAACCATCTGCTTTTGTATGCGCAAAACCTTCATCATCCTTCTGACTCTCTTGAAAACGAGACTCCGCCGGTGCAGCTGTGGCCCAATGAAAACTGAGGCCAGGGAAAGCGTAAATAGCGACACTATGGCTAATAGCATTCAACGCGAAAAGTAGAGGCCGTTTGTTTTCATCTCAATTCTCAAAACAAAGCGATTCTCGCTAATCTTTCACTTGGGGAAGAGCGGCGTTACGATAAAGCGAAGTCCACAATTTTCTGGCCCACCCCCCGGACTTGTGGCCCAACAACGGAAGGCGCCTCCAATGCTGACCGGCTGGTGCCCGACTTTCAGTAATTTTGAAACTTGAAAATGAATTGGCACACTCCAGGCATTTCCAATCCAGTCATAGCTCGATTCAGTATTCAAACTAAAGGTCCACGCATCTTTAGTGTTGTAAGCCAAGAAAGGTTGAATGAAGGTGGAGTTTACGCTCGCGCGTGAATCACTCCCGGCGACCGACCAGATATGATTGGTGAGAAAACCATAAGTCCAGGCCTTTTCTTGCTTCAGAATCAGGAGGGTTGGACCAAGGCCAAACTTCTCCGTCCCCAGAAGATCATTTGTGGCAGTCGGAATTAGCAGTACGGGACCAGCTCCCCAGATAAATCGTTTGCTGTCGGTGGGAGAAAAAAAGAAACTCTGGGTGATGTCGCCAAGGCCGCTCTGGCTGCCGGTATTAACTACCTTGTGTTGATGAATGATCGGAAGAATTGTTCGCGAAATGAGATTCCATCTCGGATTCAGGGCAATTGGAATGACTGGTTGGACGTTAAGTGTGTACCTCCATCCGGAGCCAGTCCCCATGTTGAAATCAAAATTCGATTGAAAGGGAACACTAATTAGGGAAGCAACTGGATTCGATAGCTTCTTCGCGAGCTCCTGAGCATCTGCCTTCGGAGGCTGTTGTGAATCCTGTGTCGCTTGTTTGGAGTTCGAAACGCCGAAGACTGGTCGCGCGAAAGAAAACTGTTCCGGATTGGAGAATGTGAATTCGGGACTTGAATCATCGCAATCGAGGTCGAGCGATATCTTCGAACGCACCGAAAGCGCACTCGTAAA
>DATIBX010000354.1:0-6350 GCA_035457105.1 Pyrinomonadaceae bacterium | reverse complement strand
CTCATTAGCGGCGAGTCTGAGCTCTGTAGCGATTCGTTCATAACTCGCGGTGTCATTTTTCTTACCAACCCCGGTGTCAAAGTATTTGTCAATCAGTCCGCTCAGATCGCCGAAATCAGTATGCGAGAAAAGTAGTTTCTGTGCGAGCACACTGCCGGAGGAAAAGATATTGACCCTCACTGAAGCATTTTGCCAACGTCTCATTGCTGTAGGAACGTCCGGAAACAGCGGAGCTTGCAAGGTTCCTGCGGCATAGCCTTGTTTCCAGATTTTTCCCTGGAGAGCCTTGAGGGCAGGTGACTTACGATCCTGATCGGTAAGCCAGTTTAGATATGGTTCTGCGAGATCGGGTGGATTAAGAGCGGCCTCGACATCATGTTGATGTTCGTCTGCAAGTTGCTTCAAGTCTCTAATAACATCCTGCTGACCTTGATGAGCTTCCAGAAACGCATGTAGTCGTAATCTGGCAAAGGGAAACAACACCTCGTGAACAAAAGAAATTGGTGTGGTGGTGCCTTCAATGTCGAGAAGAACTGCGCGCATAGACCCCTGGTCAACGAGATTCAATACTACCCGACAGGTGAGATAGGCCGAAACACTGGGGTTGGTATTGCCGGTCAATCATGCTTTCAGTGTAGTGTGGCGTCCAACCGGTGATGTCTTGAAAGAGTCGAATGGCTCGGATCCGTCGATCTGAGCAGAGATTGAACCAGTGATGGGTGCCGCGCGGAACTCGTATCAAATCGCCCGGTCCAACTTCTATGGCAACGACACCAGCTTCGCTGCGAATATGAAAGAGCCCGCGTCCAGCAATGACAAATCGGACTTCATCCTCGTCGTGCCAGTGTTCGCGGTCAAACTTTGCCAGCATCTCATCCAAGCCTGGAGTTTCTGGAGTTACGTTGATTACATCCGCTGTAACGTAACCACCTTGAGCCTTTAATTGCTCGATCTCTTTAGCGTAGGCACCCAGTACCTCCTCCGCCGGCGCCTCATCGGACAGTTCGTGTTCAGGCGACCATCGTTCGTAATCGATGCCAAACTCTTTCAGGCATTGACGTATCGACTGCTCGTCGGTGAATTTTTGGTTATTCGAAAGTGTTGTTACAACTGCCATATTTCCAAGTCGCCCTGTTTCTTAAGAATTAGTTGAGCATCCTGGTCCGACCTATCGCTTCAAACAAAAACTCAAGAATCTCAACGTGACGTTTTGCCTCTTTCAAATCGTGTCCCCAAGTATAGAGTCCGTGACGATGGAGCACCAACGCATGAGTCTGAGGATCGGCCGAAAGGGTTTGCGTCAGGGTTTGGGCCAGTTCGCTCATATCCTGAGAATTCTCGAGAATTGGGATCCATTCTCGATGGAGATGCGTCTTAACGCCGCTTAGTCCCTTCAACATTTCAAACCCCTCGATAGCAAAGCCACGTTCGGCATAATGTAGATCCGAAAGGGCGGTGCTCCAAACAGAATGAGTATGTAAGACAGCGCCGGCGTTCCGCGCTTTTACAACGGCAACATGGAGTGCGCTTTCATCTGACGGCTTACCCGATGCGCCATTCACTGGTTTTAGGTCTTCATCAATTAACAGTATGTCCGCGGTGGTTAACTCGCCTTTGTCGACCGCGCTTCGAGTTATGGCCAGTTGTAATGGATCACGAGTCACGACGGTACTCAAATTTCCGCTTGTGCCCAGGAGCCAGCCGCGTGAGTGCAGCTTATTCGCAACTTGGACCAGTTCTTTTGAAATGTGCCGAAAATTGTCAGTCATAATGGATCTGTTGAGATCTTCTCAATAATACAAAAGCAAAGGACATTGCTAAAGTGTAAAGCGATCGCGATTCACCCAGATTAATTGGTCCTAATGCCACATGTGTCAATAAGGTCACATAGAAAACTAGACGTAGTTTCAAAATTTCGTTGACGCGCATTAATTGGGATGGTAGTTTCCAGCGTTGTTTCTACTATGAACCATCTGGAAGGAAAAATTCGTGGCCAAAATTATCCGGGTTATACCGGTCATTATTTTCGCGGCCCTCACTACTACGTCAACCCTTAAAGCCTCGCCTGCTTATCAAGATCAAAAACCAGAAAAAACAGTCATCGATACAGATAAGGAGACTGGAGTCAAGAAGAAAAAGAAGAAGAAGAGTACAACTCCAGACACGCAGTTAATCGTCTTGCCGCAGATTCTTCAGAACAACTCGCAGCTGAACACGCCAGCAGTAATCTCAAACATAAGTCTTGTAACCACCACGCCGACAACCTCGAAAGGAAGTGCGACCGCTTCCAAGACCCCTGGTATTAGCATTTTCCCTGCGGCAGCGCTTGGACCATCTGCAACAGCCACCGCCGGTCAACTGGTTATTTCAGAATTCCGCGTCCGAGGTATCAATGGCTTGAACGACGAATTCATTGAAATTTTCAACAACAGTGGCGCCGATCATACAGTTACTGCTGCCAGCGGCACGGGTTATGGCGTCGCAGCCTCCGACGGTACCACTCGATGTTCGATTCCTAACGGCACTGTGATTCCGAATAGAGGCCACTATCTGTGTGTAAACAGTGTCGGTTACAGTTTGGCGTCCTATCCCGCAGGAAATGGAACGACGGCGACCGGCGACGCAACCTACACCACAGATATTCCCGACAACGCTGGTATTGCCCTCTTCAACAACAACTCTGGCGGGGCCAGCTATTCCCTCGCTAACAGACTTGATGCGGTCGGCTCCACGTCAGAGGCGAATACGCTTTACAAAGAAGGAACAGGATATCCGGCGCTAGTGCCCTTCAGTATTAATTATGCGTTCTATCGCGACACCTGTGGCAAGCAGGGATCCATTACGACGATGGGTCCTTGCCCCACTGGTGGAAGCCTGGTCGATACAAATAACAACGCAGCTGATTTTATCTTTGTGGATACTAATGGCACTTCAGCGGGTGCCGGTCAGAGGTTGGGCGCGCCTGGTCCGGAAAATCTCAGTAGTCCAATTGAACGGAACGCGAGTTTTGACGGTCAGTTGTTGGACATTTGCGTCGCCGCCGCGAGTCCACCAAATAGAGTGCGCGACTTCACTTCCGCTCCGGCACAAAACTCTACTTTTGGCACTCTGGATATTCGCCGCACGATTATCAACAATACAGGTGGGAATGTCACCCGGCTGAGATTTCGAGTTGTTGATATTACGACGTTCCCCGCGCCTAGCGGTATAGCGGATTTACGGCCGCGCTCATCTACACCGGTTGTCGTCACCGTGGATAGACCACCATGCGGTTCTGGAACGAGCAATGTAACGGTGCAGGGAACAACTCTCGAACAGCCACCATCACAGCCAAATGGAGGCGGATTCAATTCATCTCTGTCCGCTGGAGTGGTAACGCTTGCGACGCCCATCGCAAATGGAGCGAGTGTTGACGTCAGATTCTTGCTGGGCATTCAACAGACTGGCCTCTTTAAGTTTTATCTCAACATCGAGGCGTTGCCTTAACCAAGACTTTACACGTCTAGGTGTAATTAGAAGAGAGGTCCGTTAGGGCCTCTCTTTTTTGTACTCTAAAGTTCGTCTCTCGTCGCGTATTTCGTTAATATTCAGAAGATTCAAAGACCAGAGCGTCTGATAGAACCTATGACTCAGCAACCCCTAAGCGACGAAGCCCTGGTAAAGCTGCAGCGCGACACGTTTGGTTACTTCACAAACGAGACGAATCTTCGGAACGGTCTGGTTCCTGACAACACGCGAAAGGGCGCCCATTCGAGCATTGCCGCTATAGGCCTTGGTCTCGCAGCTTATCCTGTTGGTGTCCAGCAAAACTTCATCTCACGCGAAGAAGCGGTCCTGCGCGTGCTGACGACGCTCCGATTTTTCTGGAACAGTCCTCATGGTCCAGAGCCTGATGTAACCGGTTATAAAGGCTTCTATTATCACTTCCTGGAAATGGAGTCTGGACGTCGCGCCTGGCGCAGCGAACTCTCGACCATCGATTCGAGCATTCTCATCGCCGGCGCGCTGGCAGCTGCAACCTACTTTAATGGTGAAACACAAGAAGAGACTGAAATCCGAAGTCTTGCTGACAATCTGTATCAGCGAATGGATTGGTCATGGATGCTCGGGGACGATGCAAAAGTTGTGATGGGCTGGAAGCCAGAGGAAGGCTTTTTACCGTGGCTGTGGGAGGGCTACAACGAGTCAATTCTACTTCATGTTCTCAGCCTGGCTTCGCCAACGCACCCGCTGTCGCGGGAGACTTATCAAGCATTTACTAGAAGTTACGACTGGAGAACCATATACGGCCGAGAGTTTCTCTACAGTGGTCCATTGTTCATTCATCAACTCTCCCATATCTGGATCGATTTTCGCGGGATACAGGATGACTTTATGCGAGAGAAGGGCATCGATTATTTCGAGAATAGTCGACGCGCGACTTACATCCAGCAGGAATACGCTATCAGAAATCCCAATAAGTTTCGGGCTTATGGTGAATATACCTGGGGTGTGACCGCCTCAGATGGACCTGGACCATCGACGCTCGTGATTGATGGCATCGAGCGTCATTTCTTTGATTATGAAGCCAGAGGAGCTCCTTTTGGACCGGATGATGGAACTATTGCTCCCTGGGCGGCGGTGGCGGCACTCCCTTTTGCGCCAGAAATTGTTTTGCCTACGCTCCAGCACTTTAATGACGCATATCCGGCAGTGACGAGTAAGTACGGGTTCAAGTGTAGTTTCAATCCTACTTTTAATGACGGGAATCAGGGTGAGCGGGGATGGATCTCAAAAGGATACTACGGACTGGACCAGGGACCCATAGTACTAATGATTGAAAACTACCGTACAGGCTTCTTTTGGGAGTTAATGAAAAGGTGTCCCTACATAGTTGACGGTTTACGTCGTGCGGGTTTCACAGGTGGATGGTTGTGAGTGAGGCAAAAACCAATCAATTCTGGAAGAAATGTGCGGCTTTGACGATTTTGACATTGCAGAAGCGTTGGATCGATTTGAAGTCACGCCAATTCTCAGTGACAACAACTGTCTTCCACCTGCGAGCACTAACTGCGAGGAGGGTGTCGAGCGCCATTCGTTGAGAATTACCTGGCTGCAATTTTGGGAGCTTTTCTCCTGTACTCTTCCTTCGATCTTGAGTCAACATACACCACCAAAATCCCGGTCAACAAATTTTTAACCTGATTTAAGTTGGGTACGATAATCTTTTCATCTGTGTAATCATCGTAGTGCAAAAGATGCATGTGACACGAATCTTCTCTTCTATTGTTCTGCTCCATCTGTTGGCCGGAGTGCTCGTGGCTCAGTCAATCACTCGCCCTCAAACTGTCCTGGTCAATAGTGGTTCATTAAAATTGCGCGCGCTGCTCTGGCAACCGAAAGGTCAAGGCCCTTTTCCGGCCGTGCTTTTTTGTCCAGGAAGTGGTTTGACTCCACAACCGGAAACTATTGGCCCAGTCTTCGCTCAGCATGGTTACGTTTTTCTTGCTCTCTTTCGGAGTGGTCAAGGTCTTTCAGCCAGGCAAGGGGCGGAAACAAGTGTGCTCGTTGAACACGAGCGGACTGCGAAAGGTGATGATGACGCGAACCGTCTACAGTTAAGCCTGCTCGAAGGAGATCAGCTCGAACAACAGTTAAATGCACTCAAAGTTCTGCGCTCAATGAAAATCGTTGACCCCAGACGTGTAGCTCTCGTGGGACACTCGTTTGGAGGCATGTTGGCGATGCTGAATGCTGAGCGCGATTCTTCAATACGGGCCGTCGTAAACTTTGGAGGTGGTGCACGTAGCTGGCCTCGTTCATCCTATCTGCGTGACAGAGTGACTCGAGCCACCAGCAGTATTACTACACCGGTATTCTTTATTCAGGCTGCCAACGATTATTCGACCGAGCCAAGTGAGGTTCTTGATGCTGCACTCGCCCGGCGTGGCATACCACATCAACTCAGAATATTTCCGCCCTTCGGCAAAACAGCGGCCGAAGGTCACAACATCATCTATTTATCCATCGCGTCCTGGGAGAAAGAGGTCTTCGAATTCATTGAACGATACACACACTGAGCTGGATCATTTCTAGTTCTGGCTTAGTCAAGGTGCGCGATAGTGATCCCTATGATTGCGAGCAATGCGCCAACTCCTATCCCAACGCCAATTGCTATATTGCGGGCAGTTGAGTGACCGCGATTGCTCTCGACCTTTGAAACTTCGCTATAGCGAATTGTCGTTGGTGAGTCGGTTTTTCGATCGCGTAAAACAAAGTCCTCATTCCCGGCCTGACCGATATAGCCTTTTATCTTTGAGCCGTTCTTAAGAAAGACAGTAGCTTTTGCCTTCTCGCCAACTCCCAGCTTG
>DATIBX010000353.1:0-19934 GCA_035457105.1 Pyrinomonadaceae bacterium | reverse complement strand
ATCTCTATCGCGTTGATGTGCGGCTACGACCGCATGGAAAGAATGGGCCACTGGTAACTAGTTCAGAAGGTTTTCTCGATTATCTAAGAGAAGAGAGCGCACCGTGGGAGTGGTTGGCATATCTGAAGTTGCGTGCCGTCGGTGGTGATTTGGAACTCGGTAGGATGATCGAAACGCATGCTCGTCATCGAATTCACCAGACTGCCTTGCGGTCAAACATCGACGACTTAAAGAACGAGGCGAAGAGAGTGCGAGAGCGGCTGGAGCAGGAGAAGGGCGGACGCGGTAAACGTGATGGCGTCGATATCAAGTATGGACCAGGAGGAATGCTTGACGTTTATTTTGCCACTCGTTACTTGCAGTTGCGCGATGAGATACCCGATGAAGGTGACGACCGATCGACGGCATTCACGCTCGAACGTTTGCGTGACGAGGGATCACTTACGGAAGATGACTTTACTTCGTTGAGTGCGGGGTACAGTTTGCTAAGGTCAGTTGATCATCAGCTGCGACTCCTGGTTGGGCGGTCAACGCGTTTGCCGGATCCCAATCATGCGTCGGCAATGGATGTTGCAAAGAAGTTGGGATTTGAATCCGGTTATGCGTTACGCGAAACGCTGATGGACCAAATGAACGCCATCCGCGGCGCCTACAACAATATTCTTAAGTGAGTTGGTTTGATAAATAGGACCAATAGGACTTATGGGACCTATGGGTTGTATAGGACCAACAGGACGTATTGGCGGTTAGCGGCCAAACCAACCCCTAAATCACGCATGCCGGGCCTCGCGACCTTTTTCTTCAAACCAGCAACCGGTACACCAACGGTGGGTTGTTTGGCGCTCGACCGCTGAAGCCTCAACCGACCCGGGCAGGCGTTTGACGACTTCCTGCTCATCCGTCGATAGCTCAGACCATGTCTTTAGCCGCTCTCGCCCGCACCGAGGGCACCTGTTCTTAATATCCATATTAAATAATTCTTTCATGCCTAACTTAGTTATTTACTCCACGGTTTTACTCGTGTAACGTAGCAATAGTGGTACGGGAAACCAAACTAGAGGTTTCACGCATCAACGTTTTTGAGGAAAAACGGTTAACGGAGAATCAATGTTTCGAATCAAAGCCTCATACGCGGATCAACTGGAGTTACAGACAACTATCGAGAAAGCCCGAGAGTTTTTTGGTGAGCTACGTAATTTTGCGGATTTGATGCCCGGTATTGAGGGAATTCGAAACGAGGCCAACGGCATCATGCGTTGGATGGTTCGGGCCGAAGTTCCAGTAATCGGCGCCGTCCATGCCTCGTTCACGGTTGAGAAAACTGAAGACTCGCCTGAACGTCTAGAGTGGTCTCCGGCCCGTTCCGAGATGAAGAATTACTTGCGCTACGCAGCTGCCTTCGAGGAACGTGGACACAAGGTTCTTATCCGAATCGTTCAACAGGTGGAGCTCCGACGAAAGCATGCAAAAGATCTGCACCGCTTTGCAGTGTTAGTCGGCGAGGGAAGAATAAGCGCCGAGATGCAAGCTCGAGTGCGCGAGATGATCAAGACTTTTCTTGAACGAGCCCGCGTAAAACTTGAAGGCGAAACAAGCGTTGATCCAGAACCAATTCTCGATACACCCGCCTAACCTTGGAGTGCGCCGGCCCGGCGGCGTTTTCTAGTCCTCTCCAGTTAGAAACTCTTTTATTATAAAAATAGCTACTCATGGATCGCGCCCAGGTGTGCAACGAGCGCCCGGTATAACAAAGCGCCGCCGGGCCGGTGTACTCCAAGGTTAGTGCTGGCTGCTTGTGTTGGTCCGCTGGCCGTAGCTGATCATGTTTGCAAAGACACGATAGCCTCCGGGCAATGCATCGCGTAACTGTCGGTACCAAACAAAACTGGTAAAGATATAGTGCCCCTTCCCGTAGTCCGCGACCAACAGTCCTCCGGTTAACGGCTTCTCACCATGGTCATTCGTAGACAACAGTGCTGCATAACGGGGATCCCATTCCTTCGGGAAATAAAGACCGCGTTCCTGAACCCAGTTGTCGAAGTCCTTTTGGGTGATCATGTTTGGAAAGGTGAGCAGACGATGTCGCGGTTGCAAAAACCGAACTGGCGCATCTTCTTCTGTAACACGTTCATCGTCGAGGATGATCGGATACGGTGCGAGTTGCGGTCGTGAGCGTCGCTCATCCGGATTCCATTCGTTTGTTTTGTGATAGAAGACAATCAGCGTGCCGCCATCCTCAACGAACTTCAACAAGCGGTCGTTCGATTTTATGAGCTCGGGATGAATCTCGTAGCCGCGATTATCGATGATGATTGTATCGAATCGTGAGAGATCTGTTTTCGCGATGCTATCAACGTTCAGTTCTTCTTTTTCCACTCCCAGCGAAGTTAGTGAGTTCTTCAGGGTTGAGTCAGTACTCGGAACAAAACCAACCCGAATCCCCGCAACCGCGACGGCTGGAATATAGACGTTGGGAATGTTCAGTTCAGATACGGGCTCTTTACTCGTCCGATCAAGTACCTTCACAGTTATTGGGCCATCCTGCTTAGACCGCTGCAACCCTCGGCCTGATGTTGAATTGATCGGACCATTCACTACTTTAAAATTTTCGTGGACCTTAAGGTTCAAAGGTTGCGTTTTCATCGAGGCATGTTGGTTCTTCGCTTCAGTCAGTTCGATTAGGCCCTGGAACGGCGTGTCCAGATTGTTTGTAAGCGTCAGCGAAGTTCCTTCACAGGCTAGAACCGTTGCCGGTGTCTCGACGCATGGCGTTGGATTGTTGTTTGTGATCTCAACGGGCGGCGCCACATCAACGTACTTTTTCGCGCTCACGCTGAAGCGAGCGCCGTCAACTTCCACGTCGGCTTCAACCGCAAAAGGGTCACCAAATAATCGTCCATCATAAAGATGGGCGGCTGAAGGAACGCTGAACTTTGCCGACTTCGGTGTTAGGGCCAACAGTTGCTGAGAAGCTTCGGTGCCAGGCAGTAATTTCTCTGCCGTGTCGAGTTGTTTCTCAACCGATAAACCCTGCGACTTCCATCCCTTGATGGCCACTTCCTGTTCACCGGAATTTGTCAGGGTCACCTCGAAAGGTGTTTTGTGTTCAGGAACCAAAACCCGATCGACACTTGTTACTGTCAGCGAAACGTTTGCCGCAGTCGCCAAAGCTGTGTCCAGCCGGCCAGCCATTAGCTCGAATCTTCGCGAGTCCTTATCGCTCACGTCTTTGGTAGCGGTGAAAGCGCCCTGTTTTCGAGCATTTACCAAAGAGGCGAGTACTACCGAGCGTTTATCGATAAAGTCCGTTAACGGTTTTCCTTCGATTGTCGGAGCGACTAATCGCGCGCTCTCGGAATCGGGTAGCCGCAATCCATCAACTGGAGTTTTTGGATTTGCAGGCAGCGCAGCGGCATTAGGTGCCTGACGAACCAGGTTATAGCGAATAATTCGGCCGCCGTTTGGACCAATCGATTTGGGCCATGGACCTTGAGTGGCATGTTGCCGTAATGCAGCGAGTGCTTGTTGTGCGTAGGTGGTCCCGCGGATCGGATCCATCTCATTTGAATCAATAGTGACAACCTGGGTGCTCGAGTCAGACGGTGACGCACCAGGCTCCGGGCCGCGAAAGCCGCGCACAAAGAGTCGTTGCGGCTGCCAAATACTCACCTCATTCAGTTGCTCTGGAAATTGTTTAGGATCGGCTGCAGCATCAAAGGCCTGAAGAACTAAACGGCCGGTCGCTTGATGGTGTCCGTGTCCGCTGACCGTGTCGTGATTCGTAATGATCACATCCGGTCGCAATCGTCGAATCTGCAATACCATCCTGCGCAGAGCCTCTTTTTCTCCCCACGCACGAAACGCTTCCGCAGCTGACTTGGAAAACCCAAAATCGCGCAGACCGAGAAAATATGGTTCGGAACCCTGGACCTTAGCGGCTGCCATAGTCTCTCTGGCTCTGATTACTCCCAACTCTTCATAGAGTTCTGGCCCAACTGCATTTTGTCCGCCTTCACCAAAGGTCGAGAAAAGACTGACCGTGTGCACACCGTACTTGCGCCGTAGAATCGTCAGCGTACTTCCGTCCTCATCATCCGGATGAGCGGCGACACACATCACGGTAAATGGGTTGGTCAAATCGAGCAGCGCCTGATGTAGTTCAGCGCGACCCGCCCCGTCATTTGTTTCACCCTGAGCTCTTATCTTCAGCGACAACTCTGAGCTTGAGAGCAATACGAACAGAAGCGATACGGCCAGAGCGCTCCTGCGTAACTCTATCGATGCCATGAACATATTTCCTTTTCTGTCGAACATAACTTTCGAAACACTAACTGCGCCAACGTTCAAGTCGCGCGGCAATAATCATGCTGACGGCTATGATGCCGATTAAGACCACTCCGTATGCAGCCGCGGCGCCAAGATTGAAATCACGCAGTTCCGAGGCAATCGCTATCGAAATTGGTCTGTTCGCCGGTACGAATACCAGGACTGAAGCTACATATTCACCCAACCCAATGACGAATGCCAGCAAGGTTCCGGCAATGGCGCCCGGCCAGACCAAGGGTAAAGTCACCTTAAGAAACCTGCGAAGAGCGTTCGCTCCGAGCGAACCGGCGGCTTCTTCCAAGGAACCATCGACCTGTTCAGAGCTTGCCTGGACCGCGCGAACTACGAGTGGCATGAATCTAAGAAAATAGATTACCGGTAAAATCCAGAATGTTCCTACCAGTACGAACGAGCCAAGCAACAGACTAGGCTGTCCATAGGCTTCCGCGACAGCGACCGCGACAACGGTTCCTGGGAGCGCCCATGGGATAAGAATGATCAGAGACAGTATTCTGCGCCACGTTTCGCCAATCCGGCCGCGGGAGCTTCGTTTGACCAGAAGCGTCACCACACAAAAGCTCCAGACCAAAGAGACTGCAGCCGCCAGCGCCGACATCGAGAGACTGTTGATGAATACTTCCGCTGACTGTGGTTCGGTCGCAATTCGCTGATAGTTTGCAAGTGTGTAAACGGAAGGAAGAGTTTGGGTGGTCCATGATCCTTCCTGGGCAAAGCTGACCAACAGCAGGGTTAGAATCGGGAGGATAAGCAGTATCGTGAAAGAGGTACCGGCGATTGTTGCCAGCACTCTCGATTTACCACTGGAAATCGGTTCACGTCTCCGCGCCGTTCCTTTCAATCCGGCGGACACAAAGCGCCTCGTTCCTTCGTACTTTTGGAACGCTACTAGAGCGGCAAGCGAGATTATTGCCAGGATGACGGTCTCAGTCCCCGCAGTTTGAAGATCTCCACGTTGTCGGGCCGTAAAAATCTCCAGAGTTAAAACTCGAACATTTCCGCCAAATAATAGCGGCGCACTAAAGGAGGCCATAGAGGTCATGAACGTAAGCAACGCTGCTGCAATCAACGATGGTCTAAGTTGTGGGAGAAGTACGCGACGAAGAACGACGGTTCTTGATGCTCCAAGACTTCGCGCAGCTTCGGGCAGGCTCGCATTGATCCGGCGCAGACCGGCTCCCGTCAAAACATAAAAAAATGGATACATCGTGTAGGTATGAAATAGCAGTAAGGCGGGCCAGCCTCTAAGGGTCCAGGGTGAGTTTTGAGTGGCAAATATGTACTGCCACAACCTCGCAAGAATACCTGACTCACCGCAAAGAAAGATGAACGCGACAGTTCCGACAAGAGGCGGCAGGACAAGCGGCAGAGCGGCGAGCGCGGCGAATACACTACGACCCGGGAATGAATATCTCTCGAACAAAAAAGCCAGAGGAACAGCAACTATGGCGCAAAGCAGCACTGTGGCGACTGAAAGAACGATACTATTGATGGTTGCTTCAAGAACGAAGCGTTGCGACAGCACCTCGCGATAGTTTGCGAGGGACCATGAACCATCCCGGATTAGTGAATCTGTAACCACGGCGAGATTCGGGTACAAGATTCCGTAAACGATTACGATTAGCGTAATGAAGAGCAGTAGAAACCGAGCGGTGAAAACTTTTGAGCGTGCAGTGGGCAAGTTTTAATAGGCTGGTTGTGTTATTGACCCGTTAATAACATCAGGTGGTCCATTGGGAGAACCACCGCACACGAATCTCCCACCTTCAGTCCGTTGGGCTCCAGTACGAGTGCTTCCAGAGTCAAACCATTTGCGTCGACGCGTAGTGATGACGTTGCACCAGCAAAGATAATCTCTTTGACCTGAGCCGGAAGTTGATTTTCGGCTGGTTCGGTTTGTCGGACGACCCTGACATGTTCTGGACGAATTGCGATTACGACTGGCTGATTCAGGGGGGCAAGATCCTGGTGTCTGACCGGCATTCGTAGCGCATGCCCGCCCTCAAGAGTCTTAAATTCTCCTTGGCTGTCTTTACTCGAACTCAATCTCATGGCGCGAATCAAATTGTTCCTGCCCAGAAAACGAGCCACCGCAATGTTCGATGGCTTCTCGTACAACTCTCGTGGTTTGCCCGTTTGCATCAGTTGGCCGCCAACCATCACACTGATTCGATCGCAAAGAGCAAAGGCTTCTTCCTGGTCATGAGTAACGTAAACCGCTGTCAGCCCGAGTCTGGTCACGAGCTCACGTAGCTCTCCACGAGTTTCTTCCCGTAACGATACGTCGAGATTTGAAAGCGGCTCGTCAAAGAGCAGTAAGTCAGGCTCGATGGCGATGGCTCGAGCAATTGCGACACGCTGTTGTTGTCCGCCTGAGAGTTCGTCGATCCGGCGTTTTTCATAACCGGGCAATTGGACCAGGCTTAGTGCGCTGGACACTTGTTCGCTTATTTCATTCTTTGGTTTATGACGTGCGCGCAGACCAAAAGCCACGTTCTCGAACACATTCAGGTGAGGGAAGAGTGCATAGTTTTGGAAGACCATGCCGAATCCGCGCTTCTCAGGCGGTAGCTTCGTGATTTCGTCCGACTGAAAATGGATTGTTCCCGAGTCCGGAGTTTCAAGACCGGCGATCATTCGCAACGTTGTGGTCTTGCCACACCCGGATGGACCCAACAAGCCAAAAAACTCACCCCGTTCGACATTTAAAGAGACACCGCTCACAGCTCGTGTCTCTCCGTAGCTTTTAGAAATATTCTGTAGCGAAAGTAGTGGCACAGTAAAAAGGTCAATTCAGAATCGATAACTATCAATTATCAATTGGCTATTAATAATTCAATGACGGGATCTGCCCTTGATCTCGGTGTCCCAGTATCTTAACCAATCACCGCCCTGTTTCCGCAACAAGTCCCAGTCCAAAGGCATTTGTTTGAATGGTTCGTTCATCCACGCCGGAAGCTGCGAGCGATCAATATCTGTCCGAATGGGAATTCGATAGTACTTTTTCGCGGCATAGACCAGACTCTCGGGCGTGGTGACGAACTCATAAAAACGACGGGCCTCCTGCTCGTTTGGACCACCGCGAACTACGGCTATCCCGTCGATGATGATCGGTGTGCCGCTGCTCGGGACCACATAGCTGACTGGCAAGTTTTTCTGCTCTTGAGACAGTCGCACGTCGGGCATGTCCCAAAGAGTAATTGAACCTTCATGGCGGGCGAGCTTCTGCATGAGGAGAGTGCCGTCAGCTGTGTACTCGTGAACGTTCGCATCTAGTTTGCGCAACCAGTTGTAGCCTTGCTCAGGCGAGCCGGTATCCTTGTAAAAGCGCAAGATCATGGCGCCAAAAATTGCCCGCATCGTGTCTGACGGATTGGGATTTCGAATCAGGATCTTATCTCGCCACTTTGGATCGAGTACATCATCCCAGTCGCGCGGAGCCTCGTTCTCTGGAACGACATCGCGGTTGTAAGCAATAACTTGAGGCGTTTCATATGTTCCATACCAAAGATCCTTTTGATCTCGAGCTGACGCCGGCACTTTATCGGCCCAGGTGGGACGAAACTCTGACAGAAGATTTTCTTCGGCGGCCGTTTGAAAGGTGGTGTGAGAAGCACCCCACCAAAGGTCTGCCTGGGGTCGGTTTCGTTCGACGCGAAGTCGTTCCAGGATCTCGCGTGATCCCATATCCAGAAATTGAATCTCGACATTAGGATTCTGTTGTTTGTACCGTGCTACAAAATCACGCAATAGGTCCTGGCCATGGGGTGTATAGATCAACAGGCGATTGGTTGAGGTGTACTTTCGGCAGGAGCCAAAAGCCGGGATCAATAAAAATATCAGGCAGAGAGAAAAAAGGAGCTTTAGGCGCATCTAAGTGTCGATTGTCTGGTTGTCTTGGGCAGTGGCTATGCTAGCACGTGATTGACGATCAGTTATTACTTGAAATTTGATATTGAAGAAATGGCTGCTTATTGATGATTGAACCAGATCTTTGCGGTACGGCGAGCGAAGCGACCCGATGTCTCACTCAACAAACAGATCATCGCACGCCAAATTGAGTGTGGCATCCGGTCGCTTCGCTCGCGGTACCGTAACAGGACTCGTAGTTTAACGGCTATTCTCGGCATTATGTATAATCAGGCGGAAACGATGACACTAAAACGACGAGTAATAAGAGCAGGTGGTTGGCGGTTGGCTAAACGTCTGATCAAGCCGCTACCAGTAGTCGGCACAGTCGTGGCGGTAGGACTGGCTGGATATGAAATTAAGCGCAAAGGATTGATTCCCGGTGCTATTCACGTGGGCCTCGATGCCACTCCGTTAGTTGGTACCGCCAAAGGTGTACTGGAAATTTTTACCGGCGACCTCATCCCCGACAAGAAACCTCAGACCACTAATACTACGACCCCAGTTAAGAGTTAATCTCGATCCGCGTTCACTTTGGGACGATCCGTGAATGGTCTGACGCGTTCGTACTCGCTTGCCAGCCTGAGCAGGGTTGGTTCGGACCAGTATGGTCCAAGTAACTGGAAACCAATTGGCAAGCGCTCCGACGAAAGTCCACACGGCACACTCAGTCCGGGTATGCCGGCGAGATTTGCGGTAACGGTGTAGATATCATTCAAATACATGGCCAGCGGATCATCGACCTTTTCGCCGATTGCGAAGGCCGGAGTGGGAGCGGTGGGAGTGATTATCGCGTCACAACTCTTGAAGGCGCTTATAAAGTCGTTTTTGATTAGCGTTCGCACCGGTTGCGCTTTTGGGTAGTACGCGTCGTAGTATCCGGCAGACAAGACGTAGGTGCCCAGCATGATCCGTCGTTTTACTTCTGGTCCAAATCCCTCTTCGCGGGTCTTGCGGTACATCTGTCGCAACTCACCCGCATCTTCTGCCCGAAATCCATAGCGAACGCCATCGAAGCGAGCAAGGTTTGAAGATGCTTCCGCGGTCGCGATTATGTAATAAACTGCGATGGCGTAACTGGCATGAGGTAAGTCAACCTCAACGATTTCCGCCCCGAGTTCCTTATAGACCTCGACGACCTGATTCACCGCGGCCGCCACCTCAGGATCGAGACCCTTACCAAATAGTGTTGCAGGAAATCCGATTCGCACTCCTTTTAGAGCACCATTCAATCCCCTGTGATAATCGGGAACGGGCACGTCAGCCGTGGTCGCGTCGTGCGGATCGCGTCCCGCTATCACGGTCAGCACGCGAGCAACGTCTTCGGTCTTTCGGGCGAATATTCCAACCTGGTCCAAAGACGAGGCAAAGGCTACCAATCCATAACGGGAGTTACGTCCATATGTAGGTTTGAGTCCGAGTACGCCACAAAGTGACGCCGGCTGGCGCACACTGCCGCCGGTGTCTGAGCCAAGCGCTACCGGAACGATTCCGGCGGCTACGGCAGCCGCAGATCCTCCCGACGAACCACCGGGTACTTTGCTGGTGTCCCATGGGTTTCGCACTGGTCCAAACGCGGAATTTTCATTCGAAGAACCCATCGCAAACTCATCGCAATTAGTTTTGCCGATGATTATCGCGCCGGCGTTTTGCAAGCGTTCAATCACGGTTGCGTTATAGGGCGGATGATAAGCGCCTAGAATTTTTGACCCACAGGAAGTTTGCAGTCCTTTGACGCAGATATTGTCTTTCACCGCGACAGCAAAACCCGCGAGTTCGCCTGTGGTGCTACTTTCCAACTCGGCTGCGCGCTGGAGGGCTCCCTTGCGATCAATCTGAAGGAAAGCGTTCAGAGTATCGTTCAGTTCTTCAGCAGCAGTTATCGAAAACTCAATGGATTCACGAAACATGTTTTGGTAATCAGCTTAAGTAAGTACTTTCGGAACTCGGAAATGGCCCTCAGCGGCGGCTGGGGCTTCGGCAAGTGCTGTACGTTGTCCGAGACAAGCGATCACTTCGTCCGGCCGCGATGAGTCGGTCCGTTCTCCTTCGGGTGTTAGACCACCAAGCGCCGGTTCTATATCTCGGGTATCAAGCTCTTTAAGCTGCTCGACATAACTGACGATCTCGGTAATCTGAGGCACAAATACTTTGAGTTCATCGTCGGGCAATTCGAGGTGGGCCAGTTGCGCCACTTTCGCGATATCGGTCTCACTAATCGGCATTTAATTACTTCTTCTCCTGTCGTTTTATAGAAGTGACAGCGGTTTTCAGAAAAGCAAGTCGTAATTCTCTGTCATGAATGGCGTTCGCTGCCGACCGAAGCTCCAGCGGAATGTCACTGTCTTTGATTTCCTCTGTTTTAACAATCGCCTTTCTGTTGGCATTCACTGCGACTGGATCAACCTGAAATACTATGTGTTTGACAATTGCGGTACCTAAAAGCGTATTGGTCCTAAAAATCAACTGCGGGACCATCGAGTGCAACTGTTTCTGCCACAATGGATCAGCAACTGCGATCACGAGCGTGCCTTCATCACTCAAGGTGCGCGGCACGGCATGACTCCGCAAGCCCTCGCCCGCGCAGTGGATGAAAGCTGCAAATGCGGCGGCCTGCGCTACCTCGGGTGAACCGGCTGCTGCTCGCAACACTCCGGGTAAGCTTTTTATCAGGTTATCCATTGACGAGTTTGCCCGCATTTGCGATCTTCCATTGACCCGATTTCACCGAGGATTGCAGTGTAGCGAAGAATTCAGAACACAACAAACGGGAGTTAAATTGATCGGACAAAGAGACTTTGAAAAATTGGTCCTGGCGTCGGGCAGTCCCCGCCGCCGAGAAATTCTCAAGGCGGTCGGTTGGCCATTTGAGTTGCGAGTACCCGATGTTGATGAGTCAGTTAGACCAGGTGAGGATCCGATCGTTTATGTGCAACGATTAGCGGAGGAAAAGGCAATGACAATTGCTTCTCAGCTGGATGCGGGCCTGGTGTTGGGTGCTGACACAACAGTGGTGATTGACGGCGAAATACTAGCGAAGCCGCAAGACGATGATGACGCAAAGCGGATGTTGAAACTGCTTAGCGGAAGGTGGCATGACGTTCTTACCGGGGTGAGTTTGGTCAAGGTCGGAGTAGGACCGTCGACCAGCTTTGAGAGGACACGAGTCCGCTTTGCCGGGATGTCTCAAAAAGAGATCGATTGGTATGTAGCTCTCGGCGAGCCGCTGGGTAAAGCAGGCGCTTACGGTATTCAAGGACCAGCAGCCCTATTCATTGAAGAGATCGACGGTGACTATCTCAACATTGTTGGCTTGCCGATTCGGTTGGTCTACGAACTGTGGCAGCAATTCTGAAAACTCGAGAAAATTAAATCCACAGATTATGGCGATGACATCGATTCTTTGTTAGAACGCTTTTGCGCCCTTGCCCTTCTCTGAAGAATCTGCGTAATCGGGGTATCTGAGGATGATCTTTTTAGTCTCTCAAAGCTACGTTAAAACAGGACGGTTCCACCATCGATATTGATCGCCTGACCGTTGATGCCACGTCCGTTTTCCGATGCCAGTAACAGAGCCATAGCTGCCACCTCATCCACCGTTACGAAGCGATTTTGAGGATTCATTTTTCTGAGTGACTCAAGAGCTTCTTCTGCTGAGCGACCTGTTCTTTTGGTTATCCGATCAACTCCGCGTGAGACCATTTCTGTCTCCACATATCCAGGACAGATGGCATTGACAGTGACCCCGGTGTTGGCGAGTTCAAGAGCAACTGAACGAGTAAGTCCCAACACACCATGCTTCGAAGCGGAGTACGCGGCGATGTACGGCGCTCCGGTTTTTCCTGCGATCGAGGCGATGTTGATGATGCGTCCCCAGCCTTTTGACACCATTGCGGGAACTGCCGCACGAGTACAAAAGAATGTCCCCGACAGGTTGATGGCGAGGTGACGTGTCCACAGCTCATCGGACGTATCACCAATAGTCGCACTCTCAGCCATTCCTGCATTGTTGACGAGGATGTCAGCTTCGAGTTTCAGATCTTTTTTTAAAGTTGAAAACAGGTCCTGAACACTCTGGGAATCGGAAACATCACATACGAGGGCGAAAGAGTCTCTACCATGTAAGTCTTTGATCTCCTGCGCGACACTGTTTATTTGATCTTGACTTCGTGACGCCACAGCCACCGTCGCACCTTGCTGAGACAATGTGAGCGCAATGGCGCGTCCGATACCGCGACCGCCACCCGTAACGAGCGCCACTTTTCCTTCCAGAGCGTTTTGTTCCATTGTTGCCATATTTTGTCCTGACGAGATTCGGAAAACTTTTAGTGGCCCGTGAATTTCGGAGCTCGTTTCTCCAGAAAAGCCCGAACACCTTCGTGAGAGTCCTCCGATTCGAAACAGCGAAGTTGAGACTCGGTCTCGTAACGCAGCATTTCTTCGAGATTAGAAGCATCACTCATGTAAACCGCATGTTTAGCAGCCGCCAACGCGATTGGCGAAGCTGCGCGCAACCGTTCTGCCAACTCCAGGGTTGCAGCTTCGAGTTCTTCGGGAGCAACAACTCGGTTGACAATATTTAGACGTAACGCTTCCTCCGCGTCTATCGAGTCACCCAGAAAGAACATTTCACAAACCTTGTTCGGTGTAACAAGTCGGGGTAGAAAGAACGTTCCGCCCCAATCAGGATGAAGTCCCACTTTTGCGAACGACTGGCTAAAGCTGGCAGCGGTTGAGGCGATTCGAAAGTCACATGCAAGCGCGAGATTACATCCAGCACCGGAAGCAACTCCATTGACGGCCGCAATTACTGGTTTAGTCATCTGTCGAATTGCAAGGATCACTCGCCGGCCAGCTCCGAGAATGCGCGCGAACTCTTCTGAGTCTCGTCGTTCCATTAGTTCAGCCATGAATGCCACGTCGCCTCCGGCGCAAAATGCCTTTCCGGCGCCGGTAATGACGACGACTCGAGTTAAGCGATCGCTAGCGGCGTGCTCCAAAGCTTCCGCGAGATCTCGTCGCATGTGGCCGATAAACGCGTTAAGTTTCTCCGGCCGGTTCAGCGTAATCGTTACGATCCCTTCGTTTTCTTTAATGTCGATGTGGTCCATAGACTTGTGTGGAGGAGATGGATAGTTTGGCCTTTGGTCTTCGGCCTTTAATCTTTGCGCTTTGTACTTTGGTCTTTTTCTTTGAACGGGTTAGGCCCACGGAAGCGAGCCCTCTGTCAAACCTCCAAGCACAAAAGCTCAAAGACCAAAGACCAAAGAACTATCTCCCCTTAAACTCCGCTTTGCGTTTACCGACGTACGCATCGATGCCTTCGCGAGCGTCCGCCGATTGAAATAGCTGTTGTTGAAGTTCCCGCTCGAGCGCCAAGGCCGATTCAAATGAGATCTCGGCTCCACTTTGCACGCTACGCTTGATCCTTCCCACCGCGAGGGAAGCTTTGTTTGGGGTGGTGAATTGTCCGGCATACTCGAGGACCTTTTTGAGGAATCCGTCTGCATCAGCTTCGATGACTTGATTCAGGATGCCTAATTCTAATCCACGCTCGAAATCGAACAACTCGCCAGTAACCATCAGTTCAATGGCTTTTGACTTGCCCACGATCCTGGTAAGACGTTGCGTTCCTCCCGTACCCGGTAAAACGCCCAACGACACTTCCGGAAGTCCAAGTTTCCCGGCCCCTTTTCGAGCAATTCTTAAGTCTGCGGCCATGGCCACCTCCAGGCCGCCACCGACGCAATGGCCGTTGAGCGCGGCAATGACCAGCTTCGGAGTTTGCTCAAGTCGCGATAGCGTCTCGTTCGCGTGCAAACAGAAACTGTATTTATAAGTTGGAGTGGCATTGGCGAGCATTCGAATGTCAGCGCCCGCACAGAAAAACTTCTCACCTGTGCCGGTGATGATGATGACTTGCACACTCTCGTCCATTCGCAAATTGAGAATGGCCCGGTCGAGTTGCTGCATCATTTCGTAGCTGTAAGTGTTTGCTGGTGGATCATTGAGCCGTAGTAGCGCGACTCCATTGTCGATTTCGATCTGGACCAGCGAGGTGCCGGCAGTCGCAGCCTGACCATCTGTCATCGTCGTATTCTCCAACTAAAAAGTAATGTCTTCCGAACGATTCTGTCTAATAACTATCTGACCCGCGCCAGATGCTGAGATTTTCTTTCTGACCAGTCGCGGAATGAGAGGCCAGCTGCGGAGAAAAGCTTTCGGGAGCGAAGCCCTTTAAAAAAAGTTGAGTCAGATTTCGGGCAAGTTCGGCAACTGTCAACTTTCCGTGCGGATCGTACCAGTTGTAGATCCAATTCATCATTCCAAAGAGGGCGTAAGTAGCGACGGTGAGATCCACGCTGTCTTCATTCTTCTTATGCTGGTCCAGTTCACTCAAAATTTGACGCGCCAGTTTAGTGTATTTGTCTTTCTTCCCTGAAACATGCGCATGCAAATCACCTCGTAACGATTCAGCTTCGTGAGATAAGACCTTCATCTCAGCCATATTGGCAGCGAAGAACGAAAGGTGATTCTCAATGAAGACCTGAAGCTTCACGACTGGGTCGTCGATCTTGCCAAGTCGTTCTTCCAGCCGCGCGAGAACTCGCCCAAAGCAGTTGTCCTGAATCAGAAACAACAACTCTTCCTTCGAAGAGCAGTAATGATACAAGCCCGCCAGGCTAACGTTAGTCGCGCGTGAGATATCGCGCATCGAGGTCGAGTGATAACTTTTCTCGGCAAAGATTCCTGCTACAGTTCGCAGGATGAACTCCAGCTTTTGATCGTACCGGGAAAAATCGGCCGCAGTGTTATTCATACCATTACTACTGGGTCAGCTTGAAAGTTTGATGTCTCACTTCACACCGGGCTCCAGAGACTGTGTGAACAATCGAAAATAATCCACAGAGTACGCCAGTCTCTTCAGTTCGGTGAGAATGAGAGCTCAAAGCCTCACATACTCAAACTCGAAGGGCTTGCCTTTTATGCCAGCAGCCGGCGGAGCAATCCAATTGGCAATCTTACCTGGCTCCGTTACGGGTGACATTAGACTGCGCACATACTCGCGATCTTCGAGCGTAGGGAGCCACTCTATTTTTCGTTTTTCAAACTCTTCCTCTGAAATGAGGTTGCCCTCGAGATCAAAAAAGTGTCCCGCGTATTCACCAACGTGTCGGTGAAATCTTGGATTGGGGAGATATAGTCGCTCCGACGCACCCTCGTCAGCCAGGACCTTGTTCCATCGGGCTAACCCTTTTTCACAGTCTTTCACGTACTCAGTCCGGAGCAGTTCATTCAATGCATTTCTGAGCGGCACTTCTCGCGGTTTCAAATGGCCATCTTCAACTACCATCATCGTGAACAGTTCATTAGCAGCTGTATGGTCCTGGTATTGTTCTCGCTCTTTGTACCGGCCTTTCAATCCAGCGGCAAAAAAATCGGCGGAGTTGGAACTGATCTCACCACCAAAAAGATCGAGCGAATAACTAAACCAGAAGTTGATGTACTTCTGAATAATGTCGAGAGGAATTCCGCCAAGCTCGCGGACGTCTCCTTGTTTCATCAGTTGAGCAGTGCGCCGGGCAACTCGGCCCAAGCCAGTGTCCCCAACGAACATGTGGTGGGCCTCTTCCGTTAGCATGAACTGGCAGGTCCGGGCTAGAGGCTCAAATCCGGATTCAGCAAGGGCTGACAATTGATACTTACCGTCTCGGTCGGTGAACATTGTGAACGCAAAGAAGTTCAACCAATCATCACATGGTTGGTTGAAGGCTTCCAGGATTCGCGGCTTATCCGGATTGCCGCTACGTCGTTCCAAAAGAGCATCCGCTTCGTCGCGTCCATCTCTACCAAAGTAGGCGTGCAGCAGGTAGACCATGGCCCACAGGTGTCGACCCTCTTCAACGTTGACCTGGAAAAGGTTTCGCATGTCGTAGAGCGAAGGGCAGGTTTTTCCCAACTGTCGTTGCTGTTCAACTGAGGCCGGCTCGGTGTCGCCCTGGGTGACGATGATTCGTCGCAGTGAGTTTCGAAACTCTCCCGGAACTTCCTGATAAGCCGGTCGGCCGTAGTTGTCACCGAATCCGACCTTCGCGTCCGGTTGTGGTGGTTCAAGAAAAATTCCCCAGCGGTATTCGGGCATACGAACGTAGTCAAAGTGCGCCCAACCCTCGGAACCAACATCGACAGCGGTTCGGAGCCAGACTTCCTTTTCCTGAAAGCCATCTGGTCCCATTTCGCGCCACCAGTCGATGTAGTTTGGCAACCACTTTTCGAGCGCTCGCTGCAGTTTCTTATCTTCAGCAAGATTTACGTTGTTTGGAATGCGATCGTAAAGGTTCATTGTCGTAGTAGGTTTGGTCTTTGATCTTTGGTCTTTGATTATTGGGTCTTCATCTTCGAGTCTCATGGTCGGTACTCCAAAGGCCGAAGATCAAAGTCCAAAGACCAACTCCCTAAGTCCTCTTATAATCGAATTGTGCCTGAGTCGGTTTACCGTAATTAGTAAGCGCGCCTTTTTCACCCACAGCGTTCGGACGTTGAAAGATCCAGTTCTGCCAGGCGGTCAGTCGTCCATAGATCTTCGTATCCATCGTCTCCGGGCCGGCAAATCGCAGGGAAGCTTCCATTCCCGTGAGCGCGTCTGGCGATAAAGAGGTCCGCTCTTCAATTGCCACTCTGATCTCGTCCTCCCAATCGAGCTCATCGGGCGCGAAAGTGATTAATCCAAGTTCTTCCGCTTCGTCAGCATCGAATTTGCCTGGACCATTAAAGATTGCTTCCTGCCTTTCAGGGTGGGCGAGATATCTCGACTGCAATCTGGTTAGACCATTGCTCATTGGTAATGGACCAGCATTCAGTTCCGATACCCAAAGCTTTGTCACCTCATCTTCAGGATCGTTCAGCATGTAACTTCGATCAGCAGCCAGCAGCAGCTCCAACAGATTACCGGCGAAACAACTCTTTGGTTCTACGATCGCGAAGAAGCTTTTTGCCGTAAGGTCCATCCTTCGCAGTACACGCGCCATGTTCAACAAGATCTCGCGCACCAGCCAGTGCTCGTGATTTGCTGCGAGCGTTTGGTCAACTGCCAGAACCCGTTCCGCATCGCCAACAGTTCGTACGCAAACCAACCCAATCAACGGCTCATTTACACGCAAGTGGAGCAGCGCGTCATCGAGCTCGCGATACGCTTTCAAGGCCCAGTAACTGTCACCAAGTTTTTCGATCTCCGCCACCGTCGACGGCTGATCGTTACCTGGTCCATAAATCGTCAGGTCCGCAAACCGCTGTTCGCGATTTAGTTTGAGCTTTACGTATTGATAATCACGCGAGTCGTCATGCTGCTCGCTGGAGAGAGGATTAAGCTTGATGCCGCGTATCCCCGCTTTCTCTTCTTTGACGACCTCGCGGACGCGCCGATCAATACCTTCCTGAAATTTGCTGGTAGGGAAGTAACCGTCGATTAGTCCCCAGTCTTTGGCGCGTTTACCTTTTAAGCCTTCGGCCAAAGTTGAAAATACGTCAGCGCGGTCGCGGCGTACTTTTCGTTTGTCGACGAGGCGAGTTAGACCACCTGTCCCCGGCAAGACTCCCAGCAGGGGAACCTCAGGAAGCGAGACAGCGGAGTTGCCATCATCGACGAGATAGATCTCATCGCACGCAATTGCGAGTTCATAACCGCCACCCGAAGCAGTTCCATTTAGCGCTGCCAGGTAACGGCGACCGGAGTGACGGGAATCGTCTTCGATGGCACAGCGAGTCTCATTAGTAAACTTGCAAAAGTTGACTTTGAAAGCGTGAGACGATGTCCCGAGCATATAAATATTGGCGCCAGCACAAAAGATTCGGGGTTTCAGGCTGGTCACGACTACTGCCTGGACTTCGGGATGCTCGAACCGGAGGCGTTGAATGGCGTCTGCCAGCTCAATATCGACGCCGAGGTCATAGGAGTTTAGTTTTAGCTTGTATCCGTCAACCAGCGTTTGGTCTTCCTGAACATCCATTGAAAGGACGGCAACCAGTCCGTTAATCTGTAGTTTCCAGTGGCGGTACTGGTCTGGTGACGTCTGAAAGTTAATCATTTGGGTGGATCCTTAGTTCTACCGTGCTACGTTCGAACGTTCGTTCGAATAGTAATCTTTGGAGCTGAGTCTGGTCAAATCGGGGCGATTGTGGGTTTGGTGAGACGGCTGAGTTTCGACGGTCACGGTATGAAACAAGACAAAAGTACAAATGATGCTCGTCCCCTGTGAGTCATGGGGACGTCGGATCACCACGAAAGCACAAAGTGCCAATGAATTTGCCAACAACAATCGCTACGATAATCCTCACCATTGGCCTGCTCTCAACTGATATGAACTCGGTTGCCGCTCAAACACAACCTCTGCCCAGGGAAATCCGGGGCTACAAAGTTGAGCGAGCACTCGTCGAAGTGAAAAAAAAGCCTCAGCAAAAGGATGCGGGTCAACTCGGAGAAAATGACCTAATCAAATTCGGCGACCCAAAACTAGTTAAGGCAACTCCCCTTGGAATAAGTCTGGAAATTCCGGTTGTCGTGTCGCCTGTCACACAAAAGGGCGTAATTGATTTCTTGATGTTTGAAGGAATGAAAGTAAATGGAACGTCTGTGAGCATAGAGGATTACGAGCAACGGTTCGATTTACCTGATAAACGGCCGTTAAGGCTAAGACGCCCATTGAAAATCTACATAAGTCTTCCAAGCGCGATTCTGGCTGCGGTTGATGAGTGGGCTGACTCAAAAGAAACCTGGCCAGTAACAGGTCGAGTGTATGTTTTCGGAAAGTTTAGAAAGGCGTTATTTAGTTTCAAGCGTTGTATTCCAGTCGATCTGAACCTCACTCTGCAAAATCCAATGTACAGCGAGTCTGGGACGCGTTGAGAATTAGCATAGGAAAGGAGCCGATCATTTTGCGATCGGCTCCTGGAAGGGTGTTGATCTTACTGTAGAAGCTTATTCGGCTCGCCTGCGTTTGCGGATAAGCGCGACCACACCAAGCAGGCCCGATCCCAAAAGTACCATACCAGCCGGTTCCGGAACTGATACTGGACCTTCGATGGCCTGGAAATAATAGTCTTCTGGGCCCGCCGCAGTATCAGAAATACTTGAAGTGAGACCCACTCTGAAGTTTGTCGGGTCGGCGAAAAATGCGGCAAGAGCGGCTTGAGCAGAAGGATCCAGTATGAACAGATATCCATCTCCGCCCTGGCCACTTCCTACCTGCGGAAAATCGCCTGGGCAAACCGGGTTTGTGCCACCGCAGAGCCCCGTTTGAAAAACCCAATTTCCGGCGAGGTCGAAGACTGTAAGTCTTACGTCGTTTATGTGGGTATTAATACCCGACCCAGGCTCATTAATGTTGTAGACCAGACCAAGATTCGCTGCGTTGTTGATATTCGCATTGATTAGATCTTGGAAAAGATAGGTCTGTGAGTGAACCGCTCCAGTACACTTGGCTTCTCCCGAACAAACATCTTGAGTTCCATTCCAGGAGATCGACCCAGCCTCTTGCGGGGTGTTTTGTAAAGACAAGACTGGCAGAACGACGCCAAAACCATTTCCCTGTGTTGATCGCGTGCCGTCAGAGACGAGTGATCCGACTGGGACGGGATCTGCTTTGACAGCGGTCGCAAATCCTAAATTCAAAAATGCGAGCACG
>DATIBX010000352.1:0-3038 GCA_035457105.1 Pyrinomonadaceae bacterium | reverse complement strand
GTACTGGTGAACATGGTATTCAATGCAGTTGACGCAATGCCTGAAGGTGGAAAACTTCGCTTGTCAACCAGCATTGTCGATAAGTCAGTCGTGATAACTATCGCCGACACTGGAGTCGGTATGTATCCTGAGATTCGTTCCAGAATTTTTGATCCTTTCTTCACTACGAAAGGAAAAGCCGGACTTGGTCTGGGCCTGGCGGTAAGTTTCGGTATCATTCGACGCCACGGTGGAACAATTGAAGTTGACTCAGAGTATGGCAAAGGCACTGAGTTCCGAATTGTCTTGCCAGTGGCGAGCGTCAACGACTTACAAATCCCAGAACGAACAGTTAGCGAGGCGGCCACGGTTACTCCCGTCTGTACTGAAGCTGTGTCAACTCACTCCGTAACCCGCTTACTGGTCGTTGATGATGAAGACTTTGTTAGAGACCTGCTGAGAGAGATTCTGGAAAGCGAAGGATGCGAGGTTCAATTGGCGGAAAGTGGTAGCGAAGCGTTGCAGTTATTCAGCACAAACCAGTTTGACGCCATATTTACCGATGTTGGCATGCCCGGAATGAGCGGCTGGGAATTGGCCCAGGCAATCCGGCAACAGAATACCACGATTCCAATAGCCGTGATCACTGGCTGGGGCGAGGCCGTTGGCTCAAATGAACAAAAAGCAGCAGGCGTCGACTGGGTGGTCGCCAAACCATTTACGGCCGACCGAATAAGTGATCTCATCAAAGAGATAAGCACACACGGCCGCACCCAGCGAACCGGATTCTCGACAGTCGCAGCTTAAGGGGACTTAATTATTTTTGCTGTGATGCAATTGCGCGCGCGACGCTCTCCTCAACTGTCTCGAGCCTGAACGGCTTCAACAGATAGGCATAAACGCCACTTTTCCTCAATTCCTCAGCCTGTTCCTGATCACTAAGACCAGAAATCATAATCACCGGTGTACCCGGGAACTCGGCGACTATCCGCTTGAGTAGCTCCGCGCCGCAGAGTTCCGGCATGGACAAATCCGTTAGCACAACATCGAACTTCTTTCGGCGGAGCAAGCCGAGAGCTTCGTTTCCGGTTGCCGCAGCAGTGCATTGGTATTTCTCAGACAACAATTCAAAGAGCGTCTCGCGGATGACAGAATCGTCATCAACGATCAGGATCTCAGCCATCATGGTCCTCCCACGTTTTTTGACCAAAGGCCTCTCCTGGGCGCTAAAGCATTTGAGCCTTTGAAATTTTCCTTCGTGAAGTCTGAATTCGGGAGTGGACAAAATAATAGCACAGCCCTTCTTTTGTCTGACAAATACTCATGTGTAGCCAATTGTTCGATTTGCTTGAAGACGCGAGGCTTTTTTACTCCGGTAGGAGTGACACTCATGACTTCCTCATTAACTAAGGTGTGTTATTCTTACCGACCAGAGATGGGAATAGGCGAAGCAAAAGCGAGTATTATTTTTGCGGATGACGATCTCTTTGTTGGGATTTCTCCTTCTGGGCACAGCATCTCTCTCGACACCGATAGCACCCGATCCGTTGGACCCAGTCCCGTTGAGCTACTTCTGATTGCGCTTGGCTCCTGTACGGCAGTAGACGTAATCAGCATACTCAAGAAAAAGCGGCAACATATCACAAAGTACAAGGTGGAAGTATCAGGTAAGCGAAGCGAAGAATATCCCCGCAAATTTACATCAATGACCGTGCACCACATTCTCAGTGGGCCGGCGATAAACCCACACGCAGTAACGCAGGCAATTGAACTTTCTTCGTCAAAATATTGCAGCGTCGCTGCCACTCTCCGCCCGACCGTTGATATTCAATCCACTTTTGAAATCATCGAAGAGACTTTTATTACCGATTAAGGGAGTAAGAGAGTGCGATTTATTGAAGTTGTCCTAATCGTTTCTTTCCTGTTTGTAATACAAGTCGAAGGCGGTGAGAGAGCTGCATCCCATGCTCTCAAGCAGTCAGCGAACGACAATACCCTCGCCGCGATGAGGCGCAGTGACGCCTCGAACCGTGATGCTCAAGGTCAAATCACCAAGTTGAGCCAGACTGAACATATGCGCCGAGCCGCCGTTTACATGGGCAATCGAGCCTTTGCTGAAGCGCGCGCTCACTGGCAAGCCTTGATCGATTACTACCCTGAAGATCCACGTGTCGCGGAAGCAATGCTGGGTATTGCTCGCTCATATTTCCTAGGTAAGGAGTATGAAAAGGGCTATCCAATTTTCAACCAGATTGCGGATCGATATCCGGCCACAAAGGAAGGTCGCGAAGCACTAAACTTCAGCGCCGCTTCCCTTCTCCGCATGGGCAGATTCTCTGAGTCGGCCGCGCGCTACGCAGAGTATGTGGACCGTTTTCCCAACGGCGAGCGCATCGATACAGCGCATTTAAATGTTATCGACACTCTTCGCGAAGCTGGAAAACCAGAGGATGCAATTCCCTGGGTTGAAAGAACGCGACGTCGATTTGCAGGCAGTGCTACAGAAACTAACGCAATTTTTGCTGCCTTGCGGCTTTACGTCTCCGTGGAAGATTGGACCAGGGCAATTGATACGTCGGAACTCCTTTTGCGCCGATCATTTTCCAAGGCTGTTGATACGACGCCATCCGAAGTCGCCTATTTAAAAGCTTATAGTCTTGAACGAGCGGGCCGAAAAGACGAGGCCTTTTCTGCCTACCTCTCAATTCCTGATGGAATTGAATCCTATTACGGTTGGCTGGCGACGCAACGCCTGCGGAGTCTTGCAAGTAAATCAAGAAATGAGATCGTCAACGAGCGCGAGCAACGTGTGAACGATTCGATCTTTCGTATCGCCGAGCTCTATCCCGCGCCGTATCGGGTCGCAATCGTCAACGCGGCAAAGACTCGAAAGATTGATCCTCGTTTTATTCTCGCGCTGATCCGGCAAGAGAGCGTTTTTAAACCGTTCGCCAAATCGCCGGCCGGTGCTCGTGGTCTATTACAATTGACTATGGATGCGGCGCAGAAGTACGCCGCCGGGGCCGGTCTTGGTCCAATCAGGGAAAATCAACTCTACC
>DATIBX010000351.1:0-25403 GCA_035457105.1 Pyrinomonadaceae bacterium | reverse complement strand
GTTCGTTTCCTCTGTCAAATGCTAATCCCTTTTGCAGCTTATTGAGCGATGCGAGCGTTACGTTTGCATCAATCGGCATCTCCAGGACAACGCCATGACGTCTACGATCTTCAGGAAGGTATGCTACTCCTAGGCCAATAGCCGTTGATGGCTTATCGATAACGACGGCTCGATCCGTGAGCCAAATCTCGCCTCGATCCGCCGGTTCGAGTCCGAAGATCGTACGCGCGAGTTGAGTGCGCCCTGCTCCCACGAGACCGGCCAATCCCACTATTTCTCCGGCGCGAACCGTGAGATCAACATTCTCGACACCGTTCAAGCGACACGAAAGACCCTTCGTCGCCAAAACGACTTCACCTATTTCGACCTTACGTTTAGGAAAGACCGCCGACAGTTCACGTCCAACCATCAAGCGAATCAATTCACTTCTGCTAACTTCCGACATCGAACGAGTTTCAACTACCGACCCATCCCGTAGAACGGTAACCCTGTCGGCGATTACCTCAAGCTCTTCAAGACGATGCGATATGTAGATGATGGCAACTCCGTCCTTTTTTAACGCGTCGATCACCCGGTAGAGATTTTGCGTCTCGTCTTCAGCCAGGGAGGCGGTCGGCTCGTCCATAATCAGCACGCGAGCGTTGGCTCCCAGTGCTCGGGCGATCTCCACCAGTTGTTGCTCAGGCATGCTCAAACTCTGCACATCCCGTTCAGTGTCGATCGGCGACCCTACACGCTGAAGCAGCTCGATGGCTCGACTTTGTCTTGTTTTCCAATCTATCAGACGCCAGCTCTTTGGTTTTTCAGTTCCAAGCGAAATGTTTTCCGCAACCGTGAGTTCAGGAAATAGCGCCGGTTGTTGATAGATAGCGGCGATGCCGAGAGCTTTAGCATGAGCCGGTGAGTGATCGACTATTAGATGTCCATCGAATTCGACTGTCCCTCCATCTGGAATCACGGCTCCAGTAATTGTCTTGATTAGAGTTGACTTGCCAGCACCGTTTTCACCCACAAGTGCATGTACCTCGCCCTCACGCAACTCGAAAGCGACTTCCTTCAAAGCTGCGACGCCATCAAATGATTTAACGATATTCTTCAGTTGAAGAATCACTCTCGTGTTTCGATTTTGCTGGTCCATTTTGTCCTTGAGTCAGACTTATTGGGCACGAATATAACGAGCGAATGTTTTTAAGCCACGGCGTTGATTGGCGAACTATTCTTTGGAGAAGAGAAGTTGAACCATGTCGTCCTTCCAACTCACCAGAGAGCGCCTAAAGATCTCGCGCAATTCAGTTGGCGTCGCGGTTGGAATAGCCTCGACAATTTTCGCGTGCGAACAGGCGCTTTCGATGTAGGAGTCATGGTGACGACTCGTCTTCATCAGAAAAAATGCAAACAAGGGAACGACCAGTCGCTCAAGGGTATGAGCAAGATAAGGATTCCCGGAGAGACTCCAAATTTTTCGGTGAAATGCGAGGTCATTCTCATAGAAGCTAGGTAGATCAAGCGCTCGTGCCGCGTCTTCCATTTTACGAATGACCTGTCGTAGGTCCTCGACATCAGATTCAGTGATGTTGGCGCGAGCCCACTCTATCGCGAGCGCCTCAAGTTCGACGCGGAGCGCAAAGATGTTTCGGACATCGAGCGGGGAGAGCTTCGTTACCGTTGTGCCTTTGTAAGGCGTTCGCTGAACGAATCCCTGGTGTTCAAGCTCAATAAGCGCTTCGCGAATGAGCGGAATGCCGGCGCCAAGCTGTTGCGCAATCTTGCTCTCAACAATAGACGCTCCGGGTTGGATCGTACCTGAAAGGATCGCATCCTTCATGGCGCGAACGACCTGGTCTCGTTTCGAGATGGGTTGAATTAATTCCAGCATGGCGGCTGCGTTATTTCTTAGCGTAACGTCTCGCGAACAAAACCTCTGACCGGTGCTCAGGGCAGGTCATGCTTAGCACTGTGTGATTGATAGTAATTAAAAAGTCTGAAGCCTGTCCTTTAAACTTGCCGGTTAAAGGGGGCTCGCTGAGGTATTCGATTAGATTTTGTCGCACCAGGTTCCAGAACTGGCGCGGAGAAATCCAAACATTTCCCTCATTACAGATGACCCTTGCTGAGTGTTTGCCTCTCGAAGACACACGAACACCTCCGCACTTCGCCTGCTGCTGTCAGTCGGGAAGCTCGTGGCTCCGTAAGCCGCAAATCACCAGTTCGAGCCCTCGATTGGCGACCGACTCTAATCAGCAGGAATCTCCAATAACCTGGAGCAGGCTCTCGTTTTGAACGCCCGGCAGTATACTCCAAGTCTCAAAGGTTACAAGATCATATTATGATCTGGTCACACTAAAATTGACCTTGGTTTTATTTCGTGGAGTTTCGTGGATCGGCCTTATTTAGGGCTTCACACCGAAGGGTGTAAACGGAGTATTTGGGTTTTTCACTAAGCTTTATGTGCTTGATGCGCTGGGGATTTCGAGGCGGGTTTGTTTTTCGGCGGCGAGATTGCCAGTCAAAATAGCGACTGCTGAGGTCATCGCCTTTTCGCCTCCGCAGCGAACCGAGCTTCCGGTTCGGATTGCAGAACAGAATTCAGCGATCTCATTCAGATAGGAGATGCCTTTGTTGACGATACCTTCCGCGGGATTAACAGTTCGCGCGGCCGAACCTGCCGACTGACTTGCCGCTGCGTCCGCGACCGGATTTGAAGTCTGTTTCGAGACGTCCACTCGCGTAGTTGCAGTTCCGTCACCCTCATTGAATAGGTACGCCTCGAGTTCGCGCGTCATAATCAAAGTTCCCTTTGTCCCCATATACATTTCATAATTCTCATCGAAAGCGTTCGTTTGGATAGAAGAAAATGTGGCGGTCCGGCCTCCGGGATAATTGAACGTCGCATAGATATGGTCGTACACCTCGCGTCCATCTTTATATTTATAGGTACCACCATTTGCATAGACGGCTTCAGGATGAGAATCAAAAAACCAGCTCGCTGCCGTTACCTGGTGACTGCCAAGCTCGCAAAGTAATCCTTCGGAATACTTTCGATACATGCGCCAGTTCAGAAGATGTTCCCAGTCTGGATAACCATACTTGCTGGCGTCGAAACCTGCCGTTGGAGGATCCTCTGCCGGCCGGCGCCACGAAGCATTACGGTGCCAGGCCAGCCGTGCGTGATAGACCTCGCCGAGCAAACCTTCCTTGATGATATTTGTGTAGGCAGCCTGATAGATCGGATTGTAGTAGCGCTGATAGCCGACCTCGAGCACTCGATTATTACGTTTGGCAGCGTCAATCATCTGCTGACATTCCTGAGCGCTTTTCGCCATCATCTTTTCGCAAAGTACGTGTTTACCAGCATTCAGCGCTCCAACTGCGATCGTAGAGTGCGTCCATAATGGCGTCGCTATGTGAACTGCTTCGAGATCCTCCTTTTGTATCATCTCTTGCCAGTCGTCATACTCGTTGGGCCTGGGCCAGCCTTTCTTGACCATCATTTCGACCATGGCCGCGCGTCGTTTGGGATTGATGTCACACAGAGCCTTGAGATCGCAAAACTCTTTTTGATATTGGTTCAACAATCCTTTGCCCATGTCGCCAGTTCCCACGAGGGCGATTTTTACTGGACCACCCCTAATTGGACCACGGGTAATAGCCACGCCGCCAAGAACGACGAGGGCAGGAACTCCGGCAACAGCTTTTAAAAAGTTTCTCCTGCCGATTGTCTTTTGTTCTTCAGTTAAGTTCATGATACTTGCCTCATCGTTGGAACAGGCTCTTCGGGACTTCTTGCTTCCGAGCCGAGAGCCCGACTATCGCTTCGCGACAACGCAGCACTGCGACGGCGCTTAAACAATAAATCGAGACCCGCAATTTGACCGGTGTTAAATAGGAGTAGAACCAGTACCGCTGCTGCCTCGATTAACGTCTTGTTAACTATCAGGTAGGTGCCTTCAGCATTAGGTTGCGGCACACCAACAGTCGGCAGGTAAAGCAAATAAAAGAGACTCAAAAACAACATCGCGCCGAATGCCCCTACCCGAGTAAATAATCCGAGCAACAAACTTAACCCAATCAGTAATAACGCTACCTTGACCGTCCGATCGATTGACGCTGTGTATCCGGCATTGATCAGTCGTTGGAAAACTCCGGCCAATGGACCGGTGGCGCCTTTTAAGTAGCCGACCGCCGACCACGCTGCTAATGGTCCACCGGCAGGACTCCATGCAGGTGAAGCAATCTTGTAATAGGCCTCGTAGAGGAAATGCCAGCCGATCAGAGTTCTCAGTGACACTAAAGCGAACTGCTGTGCGCCTGACAGATTCTGGCTGTCTTCATTGCTCATGGTCCTAGTTCTCTTGACGTTCGCCCGGTTAAACGCGAGGTTAGTCCTGTTTCGCGTTAGCGTCGGGTCAGTTTCGATCAAATCAAATCTTGAGTATCTCGAGGCACACCCGCTGCTACCGCGAATTGGTACTGACCCGCGCGAAACTTCCGCTGCCGGAAAATTGCAAATCGGTGCAACCAGGATGGGTCCCGATCACGAGAGGAATAGCTGACTCAGGCTCAAACATTATTGCCATCACTCTCGCCGAGCGCGCACAGTAGTCTTCAGCAAGCTCACGTCCGCCTACAAAAAATGCCGTGGCAAGCGCGTCACTTTCAGCAGCGCTATCCGCAATCACACTTACATTCGCAATCTGCGACGCGGGCCAACCAGTCCGAGGATCGATGATATGCCCGTAACGCTTGCCGCGAAATTCAAAGAATTGTTCACCACTACCGCTCGTTGATAGCGCGGCGTCTTTGAGTCTTAGCAGACCAGCCCGTCGAGTTTTTGATCGAGGATCTCGTAACCCTATGAGCCAGCCGTGCGAGTGATCACCCCGGCCGATGGCTAACATGCTACTCGCGCCCGCATTCAATAACGCGCTGTTAATATTGCTGCGCATTAGCGTTGCAACGCGATCGAGGGCGTACCCTTTCCCAATACTTCCGAGATTGATCTCCAACCCTTTTTGCGCAAATTGAATTGACCGTGTCTGTTGGTCCAACAAGAGACTCTCACTCCCCACGTTCGAGCGTGCCGCCTCAATTTCGTCGGGTGCGGGAAGTCGTCCTGCGCGCTGGTAGAAGCCCCAGCATCTCGTCAATGGTCCGGATGTGATGTCGAATGCACCGGCTGTATCACGCGCTATCTTTTGACACAATCGCAGCAGGTTGAAAAAACGCTGTTCGATCTTAACCGGTCGATCTGCGGCATGCCGGTTTACGAAACTCAACTCGCTGGTTTCGCGATAAGCGGTGAGCTGGCCTTCGATGCGATCGATCTCATCAAGGGCTGCGGTCGCTGTTGCCACCGCTTTCTCGGCAGCCGGCGGGAGAGTTACTTCGAAGCGCGTCGCCATCGCAGTCCGACTGACGTGCAACCAGCATTGTTCGGGCGCCGGAAGCCGTTGCCGTGCGGCATTGAAGAAGTTTCGACGAGTGTACAGCACTTGTTTCGCGACTCGTTTAAGTTAGCAGTAATGATTCAGAAAGCGGCAACTAGATTCCGCACTCCAAGCTTAACGACGTTCAAATTTGATACGTTTCAACTGCACGGCCATTTCTGAATCGCGATAGAAATGGTCCAGCGGATAACAACCAGACGGCAAACCATTTCTTGGTCCAGTCGTGCAATCGCTAAAAGTCCGACAAATACGTTTGTGTTTCAAAACATCTCCGCTGAGTACGTCCAACGGCAATTCAGGATACGAAAGCACCATACGACCCAGACCAATCACGTCCACCCAATTCTCTCTCACAGCAGCCTGGGCCACGAACGGAAGAAACTCCTGCAAGTAAGTGTAGGCCGTGCCAACAAATATCAGGTCCTTGAACTCACGCTTCAGTTCACGAGTCGCTTCCATCTGACGAGCGACACCAATCAGCGGATCCTCGGGTGGCTGGTAGCCATCTGAAGGTGGATAAAGCGCGGGCCGTTGAATGTGGTGGTTGTAATAAGGACTGCCAGCGGTGATGTTTACCAGCTTGATATTGAGCTCTTGAAAGATCGACAGGAGTTCGCGCGTCTCAGAGAGATCGTACTTCTCAGGCTCACTCGAGTTGACGCCAAATCCCCAACGATAAGGCAGTTGGTCTCTGTAACTTTCAGGAATACCCGGTCCCATTTTGTGACCATTAGTCTTTTCGGGATCTGGCCGAAACGCCACCAGATCAAACGCAGATAACCTGACCCCGATTTTTAATCGAGGCGCAACTGAGCGAACGCCGCTAACCACCTCACGCAAAAAGCGAGTCCGATTTTCCAGCGATCCACCAAACTCGCCGGCTCGCGTATGAGCACTCAGAAACTCATGGCCCAGGTAGCCGTGACAGTGTTTTATGTCGACAAATTGATAACCTACATCAGCAGCAATTTTTGCCGCGGCCACAAAATCATCAATGATCTGTCGGATTTCACCATCGCTTAAAACAGGGTAGCTATCGTCGATGTTAACTTTGCGGTCGAGAATCGGGTGATGATAGAGAATGCGCGGTTCAGGAACGGTCTTTTGATTGGGACGGCTAAACCGCCCGGAGTGCGTGAGCTGTAAACCGACGACTAGATCATCGGTTCGTTCTGCGATTTCGCGGTGCGCAATCAATAGAGTCTCACGTAGTTCTGCCAGTCCACGTTTATTCTGTTCACTTGCAAGGAGCTGATTAGGATTGGCGCGTCCGTCGTGACGAACGGCAACGGCTTCGCCACCCCAGATCAACTTGGCCCCGCTCAAGCCAAAATGGCGCCAACGTCTGATCGTCGCCTCGGTCGGCTTGCCATCTGAGGTACCGTCCCAACCTTCCATCGGATGAATACAGAATCTGTTTCCAACGGTTAGACCATCAAATTCGAAAGGAGTAGCGAGAGGAGCAAGAGTGCCAGACTCCAGTTGTTCGTCACAGGGAATGTTGAGGCCAACGGCAGCAAGGTGCTCCTTAAAGCTCGAAACAGAGCGAATTCCGCCAATGGCCTGGAACTCTCGATGAGTCATCACATTTACAATTTTTTCTGCGCCGTTAATAACTCGGCCTACGTTTCACTCAACACCCTCTTCGCTCTTTGCAGTGCTTCCACGAAAAAGTATTCGCCCCACATCACTGATTCATTAACACCGAAATTCTTGTGGATGTGGTAAACCCCTCCCCGCAGAATGCCCTCCCAGTTGTCATCGCCTTCCCCGAGGTAACCGTTCACCAAAGACTCAACAGTGTGTAATGCAAAGTCCGCATATAACCGGCGGCGAGTCTGGTCTGCCAATTGGGCCAGGTTGAGTAGTCCCACCGCAGCTATCGCCGACGCACTGGTGTCTACTAGGTCTTTACTCAAGGGTCCCTCTGTTGGTGCATCAAAATCCCAGGGGGCAATTCCGTCAGGCGGTACATGCGATAACCAGTACTCGGCATTGAGCTCGGCGACTTCCAGATAGGCAGGTTCACCTGTAAGTCGAGCACACGTGCCAAAGCCGTAGAGCGACCAGGCCAGACCACGCGACCAGCAGGAGTCTCCGCGAAACCCTTGTTGAGTAGTTTGCTTGAGGAACTCGCCCGTTTCCAGATCGAAAATTCCTTCATGAGCCGTACTACCATCGCCACGGACGAGCGTTCGCCTGCTCGTCATGCAGTGCTGATCGGCGATCGCCATTAACGCTTGATCATCAGTCTCGAGGGCGGCATAAAAAATAATGGGCACGTTCATCATGATGTCGATGAAGTTCGAATCTGGACCATGGAATGAGCGCAGACAGCGCGCTCGCTTGTTGTAACGCATGGCTAAGGTTCGACCAGCATGAATGACAACATCCCTGAGCGAGAGATCGGGATTGCGTTCGCGCAAGCTAGCCTCGTACCAACGTTTGTATGTTCCGTGAAAAAAAATGAAACCGAGATCATGAACCTCACGATCATCCTTACGAGGCTCCAGAGCAGCCGAATATCTTTCAGCCAATTTTCGCCAAGTGGAATTGTCGGTCTCTTCATAGAAGATCCACATCATTCCTGGTAAGAAGCCGTCACACCAGTGCGTCCAGGCCGGTTTTGAGTGTCGCCAACGGCCCTGATCGGTGTAGAGCGGATAGAAATCCCGTTCACGCTCAACAAGCGCTTGGACCTGTCGTTGCGCAAACGAAAAAGCGTGTTCGACGCGCGTCAGCAATCGCGATCGCGCCTCAGAGTTGGCGTAGATGGAATCCACCATCAACATTAATCACTTCCCCGGTTGAGAATAAAAAAGCACCAGAAGCTACTGCTGCGACAGCCTGCGCCACATCTTCAGCTGTCCCCCACCTCTTAATTGGAGTAAGCCCACCGTCAATCATTTGGTCGTATTTGTCTTTCACCTTTGCTGTCATATCAGTAGCGATTACACCTGGTCTGACTTCGTAGACATTAATTCCTGCCGACGCCAGTCGTAGCGCAAAAAGTTTCGTCATCATCGAAAGGCCGGCTTTCGAAACACAATAGTCGCCACGTTCTGGAGACGCAGCGTAAGCTGAGACTGACGTGATGTTGATTATCAAAGGATTGCGTTCGTCGCCTTTTGCTTTCTGCGCGAGCATCCACTTTGCTGCCGCTTGAGTGAGAAAATAAGGGCCCTTCAAGTTAATGCTAAGCAGGCGATCGAAACTCTCTTCAGTAGCGTCGAGAAGATCGACTCGGGCTTGCGAAGCCACGCCCGCATTGTTAACGAGTACATCTAATCGACCAAAATCGAGTTCGACTGCCGACAGCAACCTTGCGCGATCATCGGCGTCGGAGATATCGGCTCTGCAAATTCGGACCTTTGCTTCTTTACCACCCGCTGCGATCGCATCGGCTTGCGTCTGCTTGGCTGCATCGTCGTTGGCCGCATAGTTAATCATCACATCGAACCCGGTCCGAGCTAGTTCGATCGCAATCGCGCGTCCAATTCCACGTGACGCGCCAGTAACAAGCGCCGCTCGACGTATTGTTTGGGAGGTCTCAGCCATAACGCCTTATCCTTGTACCTCAGTTTGCTTCCGAGGTAACAAACCAATCGCTACCGCACCCAGTAAAGCAAGAGTGACCAACACCGAAAAACCGACGGCATAACTGGGCCTGTGATCACGCAGATTGCCAACGTACATTGGCACCACCGCTTCGGCCACTCCATCTGCCGTTAAGATGACGCCCATCAGACGGCCCATGACCTTAACTCCGAAGAGTTCGGCGGCCATCAATGGAATGATCATGTAGTCGCCGCCGAGACCGATGCCGAAGATGACTGCGAAGATATAGATAATACCCGGAACGTGCGCGAAAAATAGCAACGCGACTCCGCCTGCCACCAGCATATAGATCAACAGCATCACATACTTTTTCGCGAACTGATCAGCCAACCATCCCATCAAGAGCCGGCCAACCAAGCTGGAGATCAATACTAAGGATGCGACATTTGCGGTCTGCGCGTCGGTATATTTGAGGTCCATTGTCAGAAAGAACTTGAGATGTTGAAAAGCGCCACCGACAGCTCCTATCGAACACATGCTTCCCAGCGCGAGTAGATAAAACTCCTTGGTTCCAAACACCCATCTTATTGGTTGATTCGGCACACGAGTCTTTCCGGGTATGTTCGCAACATCAGGAGGCGACTCTTTTACGAAGTAAGCGAGCGGGAATGCGATGGCAATAATCAATAGGCCGATTATTGTCAGTGAAACATGCCAATTAAATGCCTTCACCAGTCGAGCCGAAATCTGAACGACCAGAAAACCACCTATTCCGATCCCGAGGTAAGCAATTCCCATTGCTTTGCCTCGAGACTTGTCAAACCAACGTGTGAGCAACACTTGATTTGGAAGTGGGCCGGCGCAAACGTATCCCAGGGCATTAAATAGATAGAAGAGATAGAACATCCAGAGCGAAGTCATGTTGCCGAGACCGATAAGGGCAGTTCCTGCCAAAAGAATACCCACCATCATCAGCCGTCTTGGTCCGAACCGATCCACAATCCACCCCGCCAGAAAACCAAAGGCAGGTCCGACCACTAACTTACTTAGAGCATTACCTGAAGTGACTTGAGTTCTGGAAAGCCCAAAATCACGAAACATGTAATCGTAGTAGAACGGAAGGCCGTAGAGGGCGAATCCGACAATCGCAAACAGCGCGAAGAATGAGGTTGCACCAACCTGAAACTGAGCGCCCCTCGAGCGTTTTACGGTAGCGTGAGCGAGCGGAATAGTCTGCACGATTGAATCGGCCATTTGAGTCTCAGGCTGTTCGAGGCGGATACACGCTTCTCAGAGAAAACGCGCGAGTATTGAGTTTACCTTTCGAGAGCGGAGATTAAAGGTGGACTTACCAATCCGTCAAGGCACATTCAAAGGAGATCATCCACAGATTACGCCGATTACGCAGATTTCTTCAGCGAAAGGCACGCGACATAGCGTTCTAACAAAGAAGAATCTGAGTAAATCGACGTAATCTGTGGATTGTTTTCTTGAGTTTTCACCGTCTCTACCGATATGCGGGCTGACGCCTGAGGGCACTTTTAACTTAGTCCCTTACAAAAGTTTCTTTTCGAAAACCTCAAAGATATGCTAAGAAGAGTCACCCTGTAATCGAGCAATTCAATAAAAAGTAACTTTATCCTGTGGATCTTACGCACGATCAATTCGTGCCAAGCAGCAAAATGAGCTTTCTCGGAATTGACGTTGGGACGGGTGGATCCCGCGCCGTCCTGATAGATCACAACGGCCAAATTATCGCTGCAAAAACAGTGGAGCACGCGGTTTTTGCTTCCCCGCAGACAGGTTGGGCAGAACAAGATCCGCGCGATTGGTGGCGCGCCTCGGCGGCCGCCATTCGTGCGATTGTTGAAGACGACCGCGTCAACAAGGATGAGATTTCCGGAATCGGGCTATCGGGTCAAATGCACGGATCAGTTCTGCTCGACCAGCAGGACCAGGTCCTTCGGCCCGCACTCATTTGGTGCGATCAACGAACCGACCTTCAATGTCAGCGATTAACCAATGACATCGGTGCATCAAGACTTATTGAACTGACCTGCAATCCAGCGTTGACCGGTTTTACTCTCCCAAAACTGCTGTGGGTCCGCGACAATGAACCAGACATCTGGTCTCAGGTACGTTCTTTGTTGCTCCCCAAGGACTATGTTCGCCTACGGTTAACGGGAGATAAGGCAACAGACGTAGCAGACGCTTCCGGAACACTTTTGTTGGACGTGACCAACCGGACATGGTCAGCGGAAGTGCTTGCCGCTACGAACCTTAATGAGGCGATCCTGCCACAGCTCTATGAATCACAGGAAATTACAGGCGTTCTCTCGGTTGAAGCTGCTAGAGAAACTGGTTTACGCCAGGGAATTCCGGTTGTTGCGGGTGCTGGAGATCAGGCCGCAGGAGCAGTTGGAGTCGGTATCGTTCAACCAGGAAGCGTCAGCGCCACGATTGGAACCTCGGGAGTTGTTTTTGCAGCAACGAATCAACCGGCGCTCGACCCCAAAGGTCGCGTACACACGTTTTGTCACGCCGTGCCGTCGCGATGGCACGTGATGGGTGTAACCCAGGGTGCTGGTCTCTCCCTGCGCTGGTTCAAAGATCAGTTTGGTGTTATAGACGGAGGACACGGAGATCCCTACGACCGTTTATCGAATGAGGCCGCATCGGTTCCCGCTGGTGCAAACGGGCTTCTTTGGGCGCCTTATTTAATGGGAGAACGGACTCCGCATTTAGATCCAAACGCCCGAGCAGCACTGGTTGGTATCACTGCGAGTCATACTCGAGCCCATGTCGTTCGTGCCATCCTCGAAGGTGTAGCATTTAGCCTCCGCGACTCTTTTGAAATCCTTAAAGAGATGGGAGTTCCGGCAAAAAGTGTTCGCCTGGCCGGTGGTGGCGCCCGTTCGGCGCTGTGGCGACAGATTCAAGCCGATATCTACGGTCAAACAGTCGAAACAGTCGAAGCCGAAGAAGGAGCAGCGTATGGAGTGGCTATACTCGCGGGAGTTGCCATGAAAGCGTGGCCGTCCGTTGACGATGCCTGCGCTGCGGTAGTTAAGACAAAAGCCCGGGTGGCTCCCGAAGCTAAATCAGCTGAGCTTATGGATCGACAATACAAAGCGTTTAAGGCACTCTATCCAGCACTACGCTTTGTATCGGCCGGCGGTTTGCTATGACTCGACAATTGCTTTAAGAGTTCCCTCAAAATTTCCCCCGGGATTTTGATTGGACAGGATAAGTTCACTCTCAACAAATTAATAGAGGACCTAAAATGCAACTCAACAACGTGCGCCTTATCTCGATATGCACCGCAGTTCTAGGCTGTATGCTCGTGTTTGCGTCTTGCCAGAATCCGTCAACTAACTCAACTGGCAATACTAGTGGCGGAAAAAAACACAAACTCGCATTTGTAACCAACAACGCTTCTGATTTCTGGACCATCGCGCGAAAGGGTACCGAGAAAGCTGCGGCCGACAATCCGGACATTCAAGTTGAATTTCGCATCACCTCAGATGGCACGGCCGCTCAGCAACAGAGTGTTGTTGATGATCTGATGGCCAAAGGAATTGAAGGTATTGCAATCAGTCCGGTTGATCCCGCTAATCAAACGCCGATGCTGAATCGCGCAGCTTCGCAAGCGCTGGTAGTTACGCAAGACAGCGATGCCCCCAACAGCAATCGGGCGTGCTACATCGGCACTGACAACGTAGAAGCGGGACGCCAGGCTGGAAACCTTGTTAAAGAAGCCCTGCCGCAAGGTGGCAAGATCATGGTCTTCGTCGGAGTGCTCGATGCTGCTAACGCGCAACAACGATACCAGGGACTGAAAGAAGCGCTGGCGGGATCAAACGTCTCTATTATAGATGTGCGCACTGACAACACCGATCGCGTTCGCGCAAAGTCAAATGCGGCTGACACGCTCGTTAACAATCCAGACCTGGCCGGCATGGTGGGCCTTTGGTCCTACAACGGACCAGCCATCGTGAGTGCCGTTAGAGAAGCAAACAAACTGGACAAGGTAAAGATCATTGCGTTCGATGAAGAGGACGAAACGTTGAGCGGAATCAAGGATGGCGCCATATATGCGACCGTCGTGCAACAGCCGTTTGAGTTTGGCTATCAGTCCATGCAGTTAATGGGCAAGTATCTCAACGGCGACAAGTCGGTGATTCCTGCAAGCAAGCAGATTTTCGTGCCGACAAAAGCCATTAAAAGAGCAGATGTCGAAGCATTCACAAAGCAGATCAACCAACTTCGTGGCCGAAGTTAACCGGGGGGCTTATTGGAAAATATAGGTCCAATAGATCCTATAGGTTTTGACATTGATGGAGACCAACACACCTCTACTTGAGATGGCCGGAATCAGTAAACGATTCCCCGGCGTCGTCGCCCTCGATAACGTTAGTCTTAACGTGGGCAAGGGCGAGATCGTCGCCCTGATCGGAGAAAACGGCGCCGGGAAATCGACGCTCATGAAGATTCTCGGCGGTGCGATCTCGCGGGACGAAGGTAGCGTTATTATCAATGGCACTCCGGTTGAAATTCGCTCCCCAGCCGATGCCAGTACTCTTGGAATCGAGTTCATCCATCAGGAGCTCAGCGTTCTTGATAACCTCGACGTTGCGGCAAATATCTTCCTGCATCGCGAACCAACCACTGGCGGATTCTTAAAGCTCATCGATCGCAGTCGCATCTACCGCGAAGCTGATCTGCTTCTGAAGAAGCTCGGGCTGAACATTTCGAGTCGCACCTCCCTCGAACAACTTTCAATCGCTCAACAACAGCTCGTCGAGATCGCCCGGGCACTATCAGCGGGAGCCCGAATCATTATCATGGACGAGCCGACTTCGAGCTTGACGCTGACTGAAACACGCAGGCTGCTCGAGATCGTGAAAGATCTAAAAGCAGAACACGTAAGCATCATCTACATATCGCATCGCATGCATGAAGTTGAGGAGATTGCCGATCGTGCTGTCGTGCTGCGTGATGGACGGAATGCGGGTGAGATTAAGACCCGTGAAGAAATAACACACGAACGAATGGTCCGAATGATGGTGGGTCGCGACCTGAAGGACTTTTTTAAGGTTGAAAGGCCAGGCAACGGACACGTTCAACAGGGAACAGGATTTGAGGTTCGGAAACTTAGAACTATGCGATATCCGAACCACACTATCTCGTTCACTGTTGCACCCGGTGAAGTTTTAGGTTTGGCTGGACTTGTTGGCGCCGGACGCTCTGAAGTTGCCCGCGCGATCTTCGGTGTGGAACCGGCGCTGGATGCGGACATGTCGATCAATGGCGTTAAGCTGCAAATCTTCAATCCGCACGACGCGATCACACGCGGTGTTTATCTTATCCCAGAGGATCGACGTCAAAACGGTCTGATAGTCGATTTCAATGTACGGGAAAATATATCGCTGCCGAATCTCGAAAGCTTTTCAACAGCTAAGATCATCGATCGCGCAAAAGAGTCTAAACTGGCAGTAGACGCCTGCAAGTCGATCAACATCAAGACTCCGTCACCTGAAATGCGGGCCGCAAACCTGAGTGGCGGAAATCAGCAGAAAGTCGTGCTCGCCAGATGGCTGACTTTCTCTCCAAAGGTTCTAATTTTTGACGAACCAACTCGCGGCATAGACGTAGGCGCGAAATCAGAGATTTATGAGCTTATCCGGAAACTGGCAGCTGAAGGCGTGTCAGTAGTTGTAATCAGCAGTGAAATGGAAGAAGTACTTGGAATCAGTGATCGTATTGCAGTAATGCATGAAGGAAAACTTACTGGAATTCTAAATCGACCCCAGTTCAGCGAAGAAGCGGTTATGCGGCTGGCAACAGGCGTCGAAGGATAATCAGCTTATGAAAAAAGAGCTCGGTATTTTTGTACTCCTTGTCATTCTCTGCGTCATCGTTTCTGTCATCAATCCCAATTTCCTGGCAGCGATCAATCTGCAAAACCTCGCGCGCCAGATTGGCGCCTTCGGCATCTTCAGCATTGGCCTGGGTCTGGTGATCATTACGGGTGGCATCGAGCTCTCAGTCGGTTCCATGATGGCACTGCTTGGCGTACTGCTGTCGATGATGCTCACCGAGTGGGGTTTTCCAATCTTCGTCGCGATCATTGCCTGCATCGGCCTTTCGATGTGTCTATCTTTGGGCCATGGCCTCTTGATTACTCGAATGAATATGCAACCGTTCATAGTTACACTCTGCGGTTTGCTGTTTTACAGAGGCCTAGCTCGCTTTATCACAAAGGATGAAACCAAGGGATTTGGCACAGTCGGAGGTCTCGATTTTTTACGTTACACGGCAAATGGAAACTTTTTAGGTATTCCGATGCCGTTCGTTTTGCTCATCGTGATCGCTGCGATTACGTTCGTCGTTTTACACCGCTCCGTTTACGGTAGATATCTTTTTGCGACTGGCCGAAATGCCGAGGCTGCGAGATACGCGGGTATCAACACCAATCGCATTATTACGCTCTCTTACGTAATCTCCGGAGCACTCACCGCAATTTCAGGAATCATCTTTGCTTTCTATACCAACTCTGTTTCGCCAGCCAATCACGGAAACGCTTATGAACTTTATGGCATTGCAGCGGCCGTGCTAGGTGGTTGTTCCCTGCGTGGAGGCGAAGGTTCAGTAGTTGGAATCTTGATCGGAACTGCCCTGTTGCAGGTCCTTAGGAACCTGGTGAATTTGCTCGGCATTCCGAGCTCACTGGATTTCGCAGTAATGGGTGCCGTGATTTTGATTGGTGTGATGGCCGATCAAATCTTTACGGAGAGAAGAAATCGCCGGCAGCTAGCGCTGGTCAGAGAATCCGCTGCACGCGACGCGACACCAGCGGCTTAATCGACCCGTCGAACTCAGATCATTGGTACCTTGCTTTTGAGATCTGAACTTTTCAGTTAGAGATCCGGCTTCCGGCAGACTTCCCAGCAATGAACAAAGATTTACTGCATGATCCAACAGTGTGGCTTGAGCCGCTCAAGCTCCTTCATAGTTCCATTCGTCAATCAGTCGTAGATGTTTCTGAGCGCTCAGCAGTAGAAGCGATGGCAGCTGTCGCTCGAGAAGAAGAAGGCGATACGATTTACGCGGTTGATCGTATTAGTGAAGACTTGCTCATTGAGTTTTTCAATACGCATACAGAGCTTGGCCCAGTTGTTTTGATCGCCGAAGGCTTGCATGGGGGTCAGGTTCTAATACCTGAAACGGCAAGCGAGGAAGATGCCAAATGGCGAATCATCGTCGATCCGATCGACGGGACACGACCGCTGATGTATCAAAAACGCAGCGCATGGATTCTCACAGGCGTGGCCCCTAATCTCGGACCAACCACTTCCCTTCTTGATATTCAATTTGCAATCCAGACCGAGATACCTACAGTCAAACAACATCTATCGGATTGTGCGTGGAGCTTTCGTGGCAAAGGAGTATCGGCAGAGCGTTTCAATCGTCTCAGCGGAGAAGTCACGCCTCTAAAATTACAGCCCTCCAGTTCGAAAAGTATCGCTCACGGTTACGCCCAAATCGCCCGCTTCTTTCCTGGCGCTCGAGAGGAGTTGGCAGCTATTGACGAAGAGATAGTAATGGGGGCACTCGGCCCCGTTCAAGAAGGCAAGGCCCATTGCTTCGAAGATCAATATGCTTCTACGGGTGGACAGTTATACGAACTCATGAGCGGTCACGATCGGTTCACTGCGGACCTGCGACCGTTTATGGAACCTCTGTTTGCCGCGCGCGGAACTAGGTTGGGTATTTGTTGTCATCCTTATGACATTTGCACAGAACTCATCGCACGAGAGCTCGGCGTAATCATCACTGACGGACTTGGCAAACAACTCAACGCCATACTTTCAGTTGAACCAAACGTCAGTTGGGTCGGATATGGAAACGCTGCGATTCAGCAACAAATTGAACCTTTACTGCTGCAGGCACTTCGTAGGCGTGGACTGACCGAGGTATAACGAAGGTGAGCGTCTATTCCATTGTCCATGGACCACACCACTGTCCCGACGATACGCAAGCTCTGATCACAAGTCTCGATACTAACTCTTTTTTCTCTGATGTTGCAGACTTGGTTCTCACCCGCGCTCCGGGTCGTCTGGATGTAATGGGAGGTATCGCCGACTACTCGGGCTCACTTGTATTGCAGTTGCCTATCGCGGATGCAACCCACGCAATCTTGCAACAAACGACGGAACCTACGCTTCATATCCAGAGTACGGCGGCGCTAAACAGCGAACCTCGAACGTTTACAATGGAGATGACCGAGCTGGTGAGCGCAGCCGGCGAACCCATCGAATATTCCACTGCCAGGCAGATGTTTCTCGATCGAAACGCGCACTGGGCAGCTTACGTAGCCGGAGCATATCTCGCCCTCAGACGAGAAAAGGGTTATCGATTCGATCGCGGCGCGCGCATTCTGATCTCCTCAAATGTTCCTGAAGGCAAGGGAGTAAGTTCTTCAGCAGCTCTCGAAGTAGCGACCATGACGGCGATCGCGAAATCTTATGGAATTGAAATATCGCAAACGGAAATTGCGTTACTCTGTCAAAGAGTAGAAAACCTGATCGCCGGGGCGCCATGTGGAATCATGGACCAGATGACCTCAAGTTGCGGCGAGCAAAATCGACTCCTCGAGTTGTTGTGTCAGCCATCACAGTTTATTGGCACCCTGGCGCTTCCCGGAGAACTCGAGGTCTGGGGTATTGACTCAGGGGTTCGTCATTCGGTGGGTGGGTCTGATTACACAACGGTACGCACGGCTGCGTTCATGGGATATCGGATGATCGCGGAGATTGCCGGCTTAAAAGTAATTCCTATCGGCAATGGTAGGGTTAACGTTATTGATCCACTCTGGAATGGCTATCTTGCGAACATTTCACCAGTCGAGTTTGAAGAAACTTATCTTCAACACTTACCCTCCCGTCTGAATGGTGCTGAATTCCTTAAACGGTACGAGGGAATTTCCGATCGTGTTACTCATGTTGAAGACACCGTTGAATATCCGATCAGAGCGGCAACTGCTCATCCAATTTATGAGAACTATCGCGTCAACCAGTTCGCTGCAATTCTCAAACAATGGAGTGGTCTGGACCAGGCCGCACAGTTAGGCGACTTGATGCTGGGGTCCCATCAGAGCTACACGGATTGCGGACTGGGTTCGGAACGCACCGACCTGATCGTCGAACTCGTTAAGGAAGACAACCAGGCTTTCCTGTTTGGCGGTCGCATAACTGGCGGCGGCAGCGGCGGCACAGTCGCTGTGCTCGGGAAAAGAGGAGCGACAGAGGCTCTAACAGGACTCGTTGAAAAATTCGAACGTGCTACGGGTTATCGTCCACTGGTGTTGAGTGGATCTTCGACGGGCGCAGCAGGGTTTGATCATTTTCGTTTGCGTAGAGTCAAAAATGCTCAAGTTTAGTAAGAGTTATATTCACCAATAAAGGAAACATACGATGAAACCAACCGGAGAGTTATCAGGCCTATTATGTTGTCTATTTCTACTTCTCAGCTTTTCCGTGATCAAAGGTCAGGCAAATATCACCAGAGAATCTTTTGGCAAAACGGCCGACGGGGAAAGTGTTGACGTATTCACGTTGACAAATAATCTCGGCATGCAAGCCAGGATTACAAACTACGGTGCTATCGTTGTTTCGCTCAAGACACCTGACCGCACCGGGAAAATGGATGACGTAGTACTGGGTTTCAACGACTTGGAGAGCTATTTAAAAGGTCATCCTTACTTCGGCGCAATTGTTGGTCGGTATGGTAATCGCATAGCAAAGGGTCGCTTTACTTTAAATGGCGTTGAATACAAATTGGCCGTAAACAACGGTGAGAATCATCTGCATGGGGGCATTAAAGGCTTTGACAAAGTAGTGTGGACCGCAAAGGAAATGCGGACGAAGATGGGGCCGGCATTATCGCTGACGTACATCAGCAAAGACGGCGAAGAGGGTTATCCGGGAACCGTTACGGCCACCGTGGTCTATACTCTTACGAATAATAATGAGTTGAAACTTGACTATACGATTACTACCGATAAGGACACGGTTACCAACTTAACTCATCACTCGTACTTCAATCTCGCCGGCGAGGGCAATGGCGACATCCTCAGTCACATTCTCACGCTAAATGCAGCCCGATTCACACCAACTGATGCTGGTTCAATTCCGACCGGTGAATTAAAAGCGGTTGCCGGAACTCCGTTTGATTTCCTGAAGCCAACTGTAATCGGCAAACGGATTAACGAGCAGGATCAGCAACTCCAGTTTGGGGGTGGATACGATCACAACTTCATTGTGAACGGTAAAGCCGGCACATTGCGTTCGGCCGCAACGGTTTACGAGCCAACCAGCGGACGCGTGCTCGAAGTATGGACCACCGAGCCCGGCGTGCAGTTCTACACGGGAAACTTCCTTGACGGAACCTTAACGGGAAAGAGTGGCAAGGTCTATCAGAAGCGGTTTGGATTCTGCCTCGAGACTCAGCATTATCCCGACTCACCTAATCACCCCGCTTTTCCAACCACCACATTGAAAAAGGGTGCTACCTATCGCTCGACAACCGTGTATCGGTTTAAGGTGAGGAAGAGCTGAGGGCCTTTATCTTTTTGGCTTTGTAATAAGCAGCACGATTGAGGTGCCGAGTGCCCTCATTCCTTTCCCTTCCTGGGGTGGCACTCGACGCATTGAAACATCGATATGTCGCCCAGATTAATTGGATGCTTGAAAGGCTGGTCGGCTTTATGACATGAATCACATTTGCGATCTGCCAATCCACCGAGATCTACCGGATGTTTGAACGACCCAAGCTGCGCATTTTTCTCCGGTGGAAGTGCGGAATCGTAGATGACTGTGTGACATACGTCGCAATCGTTGCGGATCACTTTTCCTTCCTTGCTTACGTGGTCTCCGTCGTGACATCGAAAGCAGCCTGAAAAGTACAAGTGACCAATGTTATTTGGATGTGTTTCCCAGTTAGTCTTCATTTCCGGAAAAAAGTAAGTCTTAAAGATCCGCCCAACCTCGTTCGTCGCCGCTTTGATCTCAGCGGACTTGTTCGTTAATAGAGCAGGATAGTTGTTCGAATAAAACTGATCGAGCCCTGCGGTGATCGAACGCAAAGCCTCATCTTCGGTCTTATAGGGTTTCGTCAGAAGGGCTATCGATTCGCGTTTGAGAAAAGGAAGAGCAGGATCCAGTCGGCCCGCCGCGAAGGATTGATCAACCGCCGAGTCGGGAGGCAGATACGTGTGCGCAGGACGATTGTGGCAATCAACGCAGTCCATGCTGCGTTTTGGCGCCGTAGCGATCTGCTCGGCGGTCGGTGGGCGAGTTCGATCGTAGTACTCGGTCACGTTTCCCTTGCTGTTCTTGATTCGCACCCAGGGGATTTGCTGCCTGTGGTCGTCGGTAGAGATGTAGTCGACCTTATTAGCAATGTTCATGTGCCAGTGGATACCCGCCACGGCACCAGTGGTTGGACTCCCACCCCCAACATTGATCAGCATTCGGGTTTGCCGCAGCGAGTTCTGTTCATCATAGGCGTAGTGATTGAAAGTCTTCAGTTGTGCGCCAAAAAACTTCTCGGGCCAATGACACTGTTCGCACGTTTCCTGAGCCGGACGCAGATTGTGGACCGGAGTAGTAATCGGCCGCGGGTACTTGTTGAATGCAACCGAGTAGAGTTGGTAGGCCCCAGAGAGTTTCGAACGAACGTACCAGCCGGCTCCTGGTCCAACATGGCAGCCAACACAACCGACGCGCGCATGCGAACCAGCCATATAGGCCACATGTTCAGGTTTCATTACTGAGTGACAAGTCTCACCGCAAAAAGAGACTGACTCCGTATATTCATAAGCCTTGTAACTACCAAAGGCACTGGCGCAAACAAACAAGAATGTAATGGTTAAGAAAACAAAAAACACGTTACGAGAGTGCGCATCGTTCAGGTCTAGTCGAGGATAAGGAGCAATTGCACCCGGTTTTCCTTTGTGACGCCGTCGTCGTTCCAAAATCATGCCCACAGCAACCACAAGCAATCCAAAGATTAGGATTGAGGGAAGGATGATGTAGGTCAGAATTCCCAGGTAAGGGTTTTCCTGTTTTGAAGTAATCTCAACAAGAAATAGGAGACCAACACTAACGAAGGCTGCTGATGTGATGGCAGCGCCAACAAAACTAATGTAGTTTCGAAAAAGACTCGGTGGTTTTACGTTCGCTTGTTCGGTTTCGTTTATCGAGCTGTCAGCCATGAGATTAGTTGTTCTCGTCTTGTTTAGGTTCCTTAGAAACTGAATCGTCAGCTGCCGGATTTACAAGCTGTTGGTAGGCAAGTTCGTGCTCTTCTTTATAGAGATGCTCAGAAACGCGCCCATCCAGAAACGCAAAATTCACCGGGTAAACGTCCGGGTCAAAAATCACGTGATAGAAATGCCAGACGACGATTGCCAGCGTTGCGAGCACGGCCTCGTAAAAATGGATAGCCAAGGCAATGTCGACGGCCCAGCGGGGCAAGAAGCGGAAGACTCCCAACTTAAACCAGATCATCAGGCCGGTCAGGCCCATGATCATCGTGCCCCATAAGACGGCCCAGTATTCGGCCTTTTCGGCGTAACCAAAACGCGCAATCTTCGGTTTCACCTTTGACGCGCCGACATAATAACCAAAATTACCAATCAGGTCTCTCACATCTTTCCACTTCGGAAGCATGTCCTTGAACCATGAACGGCCTTCCTTCGCACGAAAGAGATAGACAAGATGGTAGAGGCCAACTGTAAGCATTATCACAGCGGCGATGCGGTGAATGAGTCGACGCCAGTACTCGCCTCCAATGAGCAACCACGCAAACCACGAGTCTGGATACTGAAGGGCAAAACCACTAGCCACCAACACAAGAAAGCTAGTCAACAGAAGCCAATGTTGCACTCTTTGATTTAGCGTCAGGCGAACGATCTCGCGGTTCTGACGCTTTCTGGCCAGCACTTTTCGACCCCAGACCAGACCATTGTGAACCGCCATACCGCCAATCACGAAAACAATCAACGGAAGATAGATCCAACGTACCAGCCTGGTTCCCAGGTTCCCGATGTCGGTCGTGCCGGCCTCAGACATTAATCCGGACGTAAGGTGAATTTTGCCCTTAGCAAAGTTCGCGCCAGCACCGACATGGCATTGTCCACACGTTTGCGCCAGATTGCCGGCATTGATCATTGATCTGGGATCTGTTGATGGCAGTATGTTGTGAACGCCATGGCAACTCGAGCAATTAGCAACAACCCGGGAGCCCATCTGCGACGCCAAACCGTGGTAACTGTCTTTGTAGCTCCTTACACGTTCCGCAGCCACTCCGAATTCCTGAGTAAGAGTGACTCCTTCATGGCAACGCGCGCACGTCTCCGTAGCTATGGCAACCGTAGGGCTTGATTGCTGCATAGGGGCCCGGATTTCGTGAATCCCGTGACAATCCGTACAGACAGGCGATCGCGAAACGCCGCGCACCACGGCCTGACCATGAACACTCTGTAAGAACTCTGCGGTTTCAGAACTATGGCACTTACCGCACGTAGCCGGGATGTTTATTTTGGCAATCGGCGACTGGGAATTGGAAGCAGGCAAGATATCGTGGCTGTTATGACAATCAGTACACACAGCCGCACTCTTATTTCCCTGGGCGACAGCTTTTGCATGGACACTCTCTTGATAAGAAAGAAACGGACGATTACTTATCCCGCTTCCCTGCATGATCGATTTGTCACCATGGCAGCGTCCGCATGTTTCGGCAATGTTGGACCGATTAATAGTGGATCTCGGATCGGAGGCGGGTAGAACTGTCGAGAGATCTCCATTTCGCGTGTGGCAATTAAGACAGGAAGCAGCCTTCGAACCGTTTTGGATTGCCTGGGCGTGAAAACCGTGATCATAGGCTGTATGTATGTTCGCGTGAAACTTGGCACCAGCCAGATAAGGTAAGGTCTTGCCAGGTGCATGACAGCCCTGGCAATCCAGCTTTGGTGAAGCGGATTGGGCAAACTGCGCTGGCGCCGCTGGCTGCGCCACTTCCGTACTTTGAGCCGATACTGGATGTATGGTGAAGCATATGCCGGCTACCACCAACGGCAGAGTGACGCAAACTCCAACGAGTAAACAACGCTTCATAAGATCACACACGGACACCTCCTGTGCTCCTCATTTGCACAAGAGGTGCTCGATCTCTCTATTTTCTAAGCGTGAGCTTCAGCTAAAAAGCGTTGCTGAGCGTTTATACGGCATAGGGGTCTATGCGTATCTATTTTTTCAACGACTTCATATGAGCAACCAAGGCCTTGGCCTGGTCCTCGGTAATTCCTTTTTCTCCGTAGTTTGGCATGTTGGGAGGTTTCTCGCCCTTCTTTCCCTTGAGAACTATCTGAACGAGGTCTGCATCGGCAAGCGTGGCATCGAATTTTTTTTCTGCCGCTGCTCCATGACAGGCCACGCACTTCGATTTGTAAGTAGCTGCCGCATCAAACTGCTCCTGATTTGAAGCCCGTGCTGCCCTTGAAACGAGCGTAAACCCAGCCAGAAACAGGGCCACCGCAGTGACCAGGCCCATCATCTTTAACATTTTCATCAGTCCAACCCTCTCTTTTACTACGCGGCAATGATCAGGCCGCGATTTACTTCTAAAATTCTGCAATGTCCGTGCCGTGGGGATTACGCGACTTTTCCCGATCTCATATGGTCGAACCTGTGTTTTTTTCCCCATTCCAAGGAAACTTCCCCGTACTCGGGATCGTGCACGCCTTGGTTACGCCGCCGCTGTCTTCTTATGGCAAGCGACACACTTCTTTGAAGTCGGTGCTGTCGTTTCTTTGGTTTTGGCAATCTCGTCGTGACAACCGCCACACTTGCGATGAAAGGCCTGTTGGTTATTCAGCGTGACCGGTTCAGCGCTCCCTTCTAATTTGATTTGCGGAATTTCCGCCAGCAGCTTCGGTTTTGTCTCCGTGCGCGCGTGGCAATCAGTACAAACATCGACCGGCGGAGCACTCGGATCCTTCTCAAAGAGATCGGCAGTCAACGTTGTTGTCCGATCAGCAGGCCAGGCTGTCTTGTGTGGCGGATGCTTCAGCACTTCAGCGACCGGCTGAGCGGTGTGATGGCAGTCAGTGCAAGCCGCCTGTTTACCATCAACCCCACGATTCTTTGTTATGTGATCCAGATGATTGAACTTTACTGTGCCGAGCTTGGCTTCCTTCGCAAGCGTGTACACGTCCTGCGGTTTCTTTCCGTCTTGGGCTGCGGCGTCAAAGTTAGCCGCAACCAAGCTCCCTGCCAACAAAGAAACGGCAAATAGCAGCACGACTAAAGGAGTGAGTGTTTTCATGATTACCTCCTAAACAAAAGTTCGTTACTAGTGGAGTCAAAAACGCCAGGTATTTCCGGTGTGGCAACGCTTACACACTGAAAAATCATCGCCACCAAAAGCACGCTTTCCATTGTGACATGTCATGCAACTTTGCCCGCCTCCGGTTGCGTGATGATTGAGCGGTTGCGGCGCAGTCATCTGTCGGCGCTGTGGCATTTCCGCTCGAACCTGATGACACTCGTTGCAGTCTTCCTTTTGATGCTTCGCGTGACTAAAACCGACTCGAAAAGCTTGCGCAAAAGGAGATGTGCGCGAGTAGCTGCCCAGTTGATGACAAGTGCCGCAGCTGGAAATATCTCGACCCTGTGATTGAGCGCGCGATGAATGACAGCGATAACACGTCGAATGAGCGTTGAAGCCCGCGGGTATGCTCATCGCCTTGCCGCCTGATATAGGACGATGACAGGTCTCGCATTTGACGCTTCCCATTTTGAGATGGAGCGAATGGTCGAACTTCATTCTAAACCCAGACAAACGCGGAAAAGCTTTCAATGCCCCAGATTTTAGGTCTGTATGACAAATGGTGCATATCGGACTGTCATTATTTGAAAATTGTTGGGCGTGGCAGCCAGCGCAAGGCAAATGGCCATTACTACCAGGAAGCTTTGGCACAGCCGCATTCGACTCACGACGATGACAAAGGAGACATGGGAGTCGGGAATGATTTCGACTACTGTGTTGGAACTTGGAGTAGTCCAGCCCCTCCGGAAACTGCATCTGACTTTGCGCCTCATTTGGGAGCTCCGTAAATGAAGATGGCTTTGCAGCTCGGGACATCAGCGTGAAAAAGCCGGTAATGGCAAACATGAGTAGTGCCAGCGCTAGTCCGAAACGAGCTGATACTCGCCTTCCGGTTGCTGGTCGGTTCTGATTGTTCAAATGGCGCTTCAATAGGTTGTCCAACTGCATAAGTACGAAACTCAGCCAGCTCTTCTAGACCAGCTCGCCAGAACTACTCGTCTCATA
>DATIBX010000350.1:0-4187 GCA_035457105.1 Pyrinomonadaceae bacterium | reverse complement strand
AAGGTTCTTGGTTCTTTGTTCTTTGAACTTTGTCTTCTGTGCTCGAAGTTGTTTGACAAATGTGGTGCGAAATCAAATGGCAAAGAACAAAGTACGAAGCTCAAACTATTATGACCAAACCATCAAACAAACAGGCTATCTGGAATGCGCAGATCGTAAAACGCGCAATTGTCGATTCATTCAAGAAACTGCATCCGCGGAAGATGATGGGTAATCCAGTCATGTTTGTCGTGGAGGTCGGCAGTGTTTTGACTACTCTGCAACTGATCCGCGGAATCGTTGCGCCGATTCCCGGGGTAACGAATACCGGGTTTGAGTTGCAGATCACACTCTGGCTTTGGTTTACGGTGCTGTTTGCAAACTTCGCCGAGGCGATGGCTGAGGGCCGCGGCAAAGCACAAGCCGACAACTTGCGCAAAGCGAAGACGGAAACTATCGCTCATCGAGTGCTCTCTGGCGACAAGACCGAAGATGTCGCAGCGCCCCAGCTCCGCAAAGACGACGTAGTGATAGTTTCAGCCGGCGAATTTATCCCTGGTGACGGCGAGATCATTTCAGGCGTCGCTTCAGTTGATGAGTCGGCGATTACAGGCGAATCGGCACCGGTGATTCGCGAGGCTGGCGGCGATCGTTCAGCGGTGACTGGTGGGACGCGTGTGCTGTCAGATCAAATCCGAGTGCGCATCACTTCCAATCCTGGTGAAACATTCATCGATCGCATGATTGCGCTGGTCGAAGGAGCTGAACGACAGAAAACCCCGAACGAAATCGCTCTCAATATTCTGTTGGCCGGACTGACGATAATCTTTTTGCTCGCAGTAGTGACGCTGCAACCGTTCGCAATCTACTCCAGCGCTCCGCAGTCAATTTTTGTACTCGTCTCTCTGCTGGTGTGTTTGATTCCCACAACGATCGGTGGCTTGTTGTCCGCCATCGGTATAGCAGGAATGGACCGCCTGATTCAGCACAACGTGCTGGCGATGTCAGGTCGCGCTGTAGAGGCTGCAGGGGACGTAAACACACTACTGCTCGACAAGACCGGCACGATCACGCTGGGAAATCGACAGGCAACGGCGTTTATTCCACTTCCGGGAGTAAATGCTACGGAGTTGGCGGAAGCAGCTCAGTTATCGTCGCTCGCAGACGAAACTCCTGAAGGTCGCTCAATTGTAGTGTTGGCGAAAGAGAAATACGGACTTCGTGGACTAGAGCTTGCCCCGCACGAAGCCACCTTCGTTGCTTTTACAGCCCAGACTCGTATGTCAGGGGTTGATTTTGACCATCGAGAGATTCGTAAAGGTGCGGCCGATGCGATTCAGAAGTATCTCGGGTCCGCCGGCAACCACCTTACAAATGAGTTGAATGGAATAGTCGAACGAATTTCCCGCGAAGGCGGAACGCCTTTAGTGGTTGCCGAAGATCGCCTGCCGCTTGGTGTGATTCAGCTGAAAGACATTATCAAGGGTGGAATGATCGAGCGTTTCAATCAGATGCGGCAGATGGGAATCCGAACGGTAATGATCACAGGTGACAACCCGCTGACAGCAGCGACGATTGCGCGCGAAGCCGGCGTCGACGACTTCCTGGCGCAGGCAACACCGGAAGACAAGATGGCGCTTATCAAACGCGAACAGGAGGGTGGCAACCTCGTGGCTATGACGGGCGACGGCACGAACGATGCGCCTGCTCTGGCCCAGGCTGATGTGGGCGTGGCTATGAACACCGGCACTCAAGCGGCAAAAGAAGCCGGGAACATGGTGGATCTCGATTCCAACCCAACCAAACTCATCGAGATCGTCGAAATCGGCAAGCAGTTACTAATGACTCGTGGCGCCCTGACCACGTTCTCAATAGCCAATGACGTTGCGAAATACTTTGCAATTATTCCGGCGATGTTCGCAGGTGCGTTTCCAGTTCTCAATGCATTGAACATCATGGGTCTGCGTACCCCACAATCCGCGATCCTGTCAGCCGTAATCTTCAACGCCCTAATCATTATTGCGCTGATACCGTTGGCCCTCAGGGGGGTGAAGTACCGGCCTATGAGTGCAGCTTCGCTGTTGCGTCGCAATCTGCTGATTTACGGGTTGGGCGGAATTATTGTCCCTTTCATTGGCATCAAGATCATCGATGTGATCATTCACGCGATTGGCCTGGCGTGATCAGAGGTGAAACGATGAAGAATATTGTTACCGCGGTTCTGATGACGATTGTGACAACAATCCTGTTTGGGCTGATCTATCCGCTCGTTGTGACTGGCTTGGCCCAGGTAATTTTTCCTGAAAACGCAAACGGCCAACTTCTCAGGAGATCTGATGGCACCGTGATTGGTTCACGTTTGATCGGGCAGCCGTTCTCTTCACCTGGTTATTTCCAATCACGCCCTTCAGCCGCAGGCGCGAGTGGCTACGACGCGGGCGCATCATCGGGCTCTAATCTTGGGCCAACTAATCAGAAGCTGATTGATCGTGTGAAGGCTGATGTTGAGAGGTTGAAAGCTGACAATCCCGGAAAGCCAGTTCCGATTGATCTGGTGACAACCTCCGGTTCTGGCCTTGACCCGCACATTTCTCCCGCCTCAGCGGAGTTTCAAGTGCCACGCGTTGCTCGTGAGCGCGGAATCAGTGAAGACGAACTGCGGCGAATCGTCAGCGCCCACACTGAAGGGAGACAACTCGGTTTTTTGGGTGAACCAACTGTAAACGTGCTGGAGCTCAATTTGGATTTGGACCGGGGTTATCCGATTCGGAGATAGGTGAGAGTACCAAGGACAAACTTCAAGTTCTTATGATCGAAAACGGTAACCGTCCATCACCGGAATCTCTTCTCGCCAAGCTCAGCCAGGGCGAGCAGGCAAAGCTACGTGTTTACATCGGTGCTGCTCCCGGCGTCGGTAAGACTTATCAAATGCTAGAGGATGCGCACCTGCTCAAGAAGCAAGGCGCAGACATTGTCGTTGCAGTCATCGAAACGCATGGCCGAGAAGATACCAGAGCGATGATCGGCAATCTTGAATGTGTGTCGATGCGCCGCATTGAGTATCGCGGTGTCATCCTGGAAGAGATGAATGTCGATGCTGTTATCGCCAGGCATCCGGGCATCGCCGTCGTTGATGAACTTGCTCACACCAATGTTCCCGGATCGAAGAATCGCAAACGCTACCAGGATGTCTTAGACATACTCAACGCCCGTATTTCTGTAATCACCGCGGTAAACATTCAACACCTCGAATCACTGAATGACGTAGTTACTCGGACTACTGGCGTGCGTGTGCGCGAAACGATTCCGGACTATTTCCTACGGCGTGCGGATGAAGTTGTGAATGTCGACGTTTCCGTTGACACACTGCGCACACGTTTACGACAGGGCAAGATCTACGACGTTGTAAAAATCGAGCAGGCCCTCAATAACTTTTTCCGCAAAGGGAATCTTTCAACACTACGCGAGCTTGCCCTGAGGCAGGTAGCCACAGATCAGGCCACTAAAGCACACGATTACCGCGAGCGCGAAGGACTTGAACAGGCGGTCATTCCTGAGAAGGTGATGGTAGCCATGGCTTCTCGCGGTAGCGCAAAGAGGTTGCTTCGAATCGGATCGCGCATCGCTGGTCGCCTCGCCAGTGACTGGTATGCAGTCTACGTTGAAACGCCAAATGAAGAGATGGGCCGAATTAAGCCCGAGGACTACGCCGCGCTTCAGGAGAATATTCGATTTGCTGAAGAACTCGGAGCAAAAGTGGTCAAGCTGAAGTCCCGGCGTGTGGCAGATGCCTTGATTGATTTTGCGAGACGCGAAGGCATCACCCATGTTGTCTTCGGCCAGACGTCACGGTCTCGCTGGGACATTCTTTTGCATGGCTCGATCATCAACCGTTTTCTCCACGAAGTGCGTGATGCGACGGTCCAGGTAGTGCCTTTGGAAACAAAGGATAAAGGCGAAAGGATGAAGGAGGAATGAGATTGCCGATTGCCAATTGCCGATTGCCGATTTTTAGAACCTATTTGTTTCCGATTCTCAAGCACATTCGCTCTGCCAAATTCTTTCAATCGGCAATTAGCAATCGGCAATTGGCAATGTCTTCATGAGCTTAAGAGTCAAACTTTTACTGAGTTATCTGATCTTTGTCACTGCCCTTGTAGTGCTTGGCGGATGGAGTGCCTGGCGGCTGCGGGAAATGGGCGGCGTAT
>DATIBX010000349.1:0-15064 GCA_035457105.1 Pyrinomonadaceae bacterium | reverse complement strand
AAAAGCGAATGGGCGCGACATACGTGGGAGTGCGTCGCGCCCATCCATATTCGTGGTTACTGTCCTCACCCCAGCAACCACTTGAGACGGAGGATCCACCAACCGTCTCTCTTGCCCCACAATATACATCGCAACGCTTGTGCCGTGCAATAGGGTTTTTGGCAAGGATTACAACCCTTTAGTGTTTACAGAGCAAAAGCAATCAGAAGCTTCAAAGCAGCAGATCTTGCATATTTCAGAGGGTCTTGTTTTGTGTAGATTTTGCGCGAAACTGCGTGTAGAAATTTCATTCAGAGTAATTTCTAGACGCCTATCTCCTGGCTTATCGCGTTGGCAATTTGAGCGGCGAAATATTCGATCTCCTCTTGGCTCCTCCCCTCTATCATCACGCGCGCCAATCGTTCGGTGCCGGAATAACGGAGCAGCAATCGACCGTGCGCCGAAAGCCGTTCCTCCACGTCTGCGACTGCTTTTTGAACGAGTGGCAGGTCGGCAAAGGGAATCTTTTCCCGAACCCGAACATTCACAAGGGTTTGTGGGTAATGTTCAAGTCCGTCCAGCAACAACGACAAAGATTCATTCGCTTCGGTAAGCGATCGCAGCAAGCAGAGTGCGGTGATCATGCCATCGCCAGCCAGGCTAAGACTCGGCATGATTACGTGACCCGACTGTTCACCCCCGAGGCTGCCTCTGACACGAAGCAATTCGTCGAGCACGTATTTGTCGCCCACGTCCGCTCGGATCAGCCTGATATTGCGACTGCGCAAAGCGACTTCAAGACCGAGATTGCTCATCACGGTTGCGACGACAACGTTGCCCTGTAGGTTATTATGGTCCTGAAGATTCTTGGCCAAAACCCAGAGCGCGCCATCTCCATCAACATAATTTCCGCCTTCATCTACAAATAATGAGCGGTCAGCGTCACCATCAAACGCAACACCGAGATCTGCTTTTTCAGCGAGTACTCGTTCCTGGAGTGCTTCAATATGGAGCGAGCCACAGTTAAGGTTTATATTGCGCCCGTCTGGCTCGCAGTTAATTGCGATGACCTGAGCACCGAGCTTCTGAAACAAACGTGGAGCAATGTTGAAGCTAGCTCCGTTTGCACAATCGATCACCAAAGATAGACCGCTCAAAGAAAGACCACTACCAATTTCTTCCGCAAGAAAATTCAAGTAACGATCAGTGAGAGCGGCTTCGAATTTCGGTGAGGAATCGATGAGCTGATCCGGAACGAGAGCTTGGTTATCGGTTTGGACGAGAAATACATCTTGTTCAATCTGCTTCTCAACGGCCTCGGATATTTTCTGTCCCGTCGGCGAAAAGATCTTGATGCCGTTGTCCTGAAAAGGATTGTGAGAAGCACTGATGACGACGCCGGCATCGGCAGGCAGAGTCCTTGTTAAATAGGCTACGCCGGGAGTAGTTATAACTCCTGCGGAGTGGCATTCGGCTCCGCCTTCAGTAGCACCCGAAGTAAGTGCTTGTTCAATCCAGCCGCCTGACTCTCGGGTGTCGCGACCAATCACAATTTTCGGCCTCGACTGCGCGTCACTCAGATGACGCGCCAGGGAAAAGCCGATGGTATTTATGGTCGATGGATCGAGAGGAAATTGTCCCGCTTCTGCCCGGATTCCGTCAGTGCCGAATAGTGATTTCATCAATTAGTTTCAGTCTGAGCCAGCGCGAACAAATTTCGATGGGGTTACGGACTTTAATAGCAGTTGGTGATCCATGCCGGATGGCCCTACGAGGCGGGGCGAGAATGAATCACCGTCTCCGTCCAAAACAATCGACACTTGATTTGGCTGCAATCGTTCCAGCACATCAGGTGGACCAGCAATTGTCACGGAAGCCACGGTCGGGCTGACTCTCATTCCATTTGCGCCGGTGACTCCGATGTTGGAAAAGACTTTCTCCGCGCGCCTCGGCCCAATCTCCACGTCAACACTGACCACAGGTTCTAGCAGATCCACCTTTGGATCAGAGATATCGATAGCAATGTTCTGGGCAGTGAAGCTTTCTTTGTTCCCTGAGAGCCAAATGGATTCGGTACGAGCACTCTGTAGTAAGTAAACTCGACTGGCTGGTCCACGAACAAGAACTGCACTCTTAGCTGGCGTGGCGCCATAGACTTCGAAGCCGTCTGCAGGTTTACCTTCCAGTTTCGGTTCAATCGGCAGTTGCCGGTCGACGATCGGTTCCAGTCGCACCTGCACGGCACTGGGTTGAAAGCCGTCAATCTTCACGCCTTGTGGTACAGAAATCACAGCCCTGTCTGCCAATCGCAGAACTCGCTCACCAGCACGTTGGTCACTGATATCAACCGTTGCGACTAGATCGAGCGAACTCAGATCGTCCAACTTGTTTCGGCTACCAGTCAACATCACATCGACAGACTTAGGCGGGTCATTACTGATTTCCAACGCCTGGGGTCTGATGAAGTTGAGCTGGACGTTGACGTGAGCAGTTACTGGCTCGTTCTGCCCCGTAACAACTAACCAAAGCACCAGGGTGATCGCTAGCGAGAGCAGTTTCAGGTTCCAATCTTCGACAAAGATCCGGCGCAGCAGTTTCTCGACGGAGCTCGGAGCTCGCTTGGGTTCAGAGGGTGAAACTTCGTCGATGTCCTGGAATGGCATAACTGTTTACTCTAAAGAAGTGGCTTCAAGCTGGCTCGCGCTGTAATTAAATTGATGCAATCTCTTCCGTTTCTGCGTCAGGTTCTGAGATTTTCTTTTCCTTCTCTTTCTCTTTCTTAGGGAGCATGTCGAGCGCTTCAAGAATCGCCTGTCTCAATTTGGTTGCGTCGAATCCTCGTTTAATCTCACCCTTTTGGACCACCGAAATCAACCCGGTCTCTTCTGAAACAACCACTGCAACCGCATCAGTATCTTCAGTAACTCCAATTGCAGCACGATGTCGTGTGCCGAGCTCTTTAGATAACCGGGGATTGAGTGTTAAAGGCAAGAAACACGAGGCCGCAGCAACTCGATGTCGCCGCACAACCACGGCGCCGTCGTGAAGTGGACTGGCAGGGTTAAAAATGCTCACTAGCAGGTCATAACTCAGTTCTGCATCAATCTGAACGCCGCCGTCCGTTACGTTTTTCAGTCCAACGTTGCGTTCAATAACTATCAGAGCCCCGGTTTTGGTGGAAGCGAGCGTAGTAGCTGCCAGCACAATTTCGTCGTAAACGCCCTCACCAAATTGTCCGCGATGAACTCGCGAGAAGGGTACGCGAAAGCGATTGCCGAAGGTGATAAGTGCCTGGCGAATTTCAGACTGGAACAGAACGATAATCGCTATACCGATGTAGAGCAGCCCGTTACTTAGAACGAACTCCAGTGTGGCGAGATCCTGTTTGATTGAAAGCCAGTAGAGAAAAACAATAGCCGCGATACCGGCGGCCATCGGTGCGGCACGAGTGCCGCGCAGAAGTTTTAAAACTGCGTACACAAGTAAAAAGACGAGCGCGATATCCGCGATACTCCGCGGTTCAACTACACGTCTGAGATACTTTGTGTAAGGCAGTAGAAACAACATCTCTTTTTATCAAATGTATGGGCCAACGGTTCACGACTTTTATTTTCATAGCGTTCCGATGATTAGAACGCTTTACCCAAAATTTGTGATCCTAGGATGTAGCCGTTAAATCGCGAGCGGCTTCCAGGAAAATTCGTTCGACCTTGGGTTCTGCTTCTTTGATCCGTTTCTCAATGTCCTCGACTGTTGACTCGATATCGCCGGTCAAGAGGTCAGGACGAAGTTTTACATGCGCGTTAATCAAAATTTCCTTTGGAGCCAGATGCATCGTTAACAACTCAACGACTTTTTCAACGTTCGGATGGCTCTCAATGGCTCGGGTGATCGCCTGTACTACTTTCGGGTTTGCTGCCTCACCCAACAGCAGTCCACGAGATGTTCTTGCCAGTGCAAAGGCGACTATTGCCAACACCAAACCAATAGCGATTGAGGCCACACCGTCCCAGTACGCTCCGACTGCTCCGCCAACTTGATATTCAGTCAATAACAGACCTGCGGTTGCGATCAAGATACCTAGCAAAGCCGCCGAATCTTCAAAGAGCACAGTTTTCGCTGTCGGATCTTTTGACGCGCGAATGTAATCGACGAAACTTAGTCCTTCATGGTGCGCTTCCTTAACTTCCTGATAAATGGCGAGTGCGATTGAACTAGATTCCAGTACAAACGAAATCGCCAGCACTAAATAAGCCCACTTAAGATTGGTTGGCGCATGCGGATGTCGAAGCTTTTCGATTCCTTCGTAGATCGCATAAGTCGCGCCCACACCAAAGATGAAAATTGCTGCTATGAAAGACCAGAAAAACCGTTCTTTCCCATAGCCAAAAGGATGCTTAGACGAGGCCGGGCGCTTATAGAAACGGAGCCCCAGAAGCAGAAAAATCTGATTCGTGGTATCCGCCACTGAATGAAGCGCTTCCGCCATCATGCCGGACGAGCCGGTTAAAAAGGCCGCCACCAGCTTAAGCACAGCAATAAGTCCGTTGGCAAAGAGCGCGCCGAGTACGGCCAACATGAAGCAGAAAGCCCTTCAACTATGAAATGACAGTTCTCTTTGGATTATCGCGAAAAATCGTGAGGCTGGCAATGGTCGTACCTCGGAGTGCGCCGGCTTGTTAGGACGTTGACTTGGACACGGAGTCTGTAACAGGGTTCGGCTATAGGCTCCCGTGCCATTTATTACTGAGATTTAGATTGGGAAGTTGTGGAAAAGCGGCGCCAGGCCGCCGCACTCCAAGTTATCGCTTCTTTCTAACGAACTCTCCACTCTGCAAAAAGCCCACTAACTCGCCATCCTTGCCGACCACAGCAAGCGAGCCGACCCCGTTTCTTTTCATGAGTTCACGCGCAAAATCAAGCGTCGCATTTGGCTCGACGAAGAAGCGAGCGGCGATAGGTCTCATAACTTCACTCGCCCGCGTTGAATGCCAACGTTCTCGAGGAAGTGATTTGAGATCCTCAAGGGCAAGTATTCCGTGTAAGCGGTTTTCAAGCGCGACGGGAAATGCCACCTGCCGGTGTAAAGGAAGAATCGTATCGATCAGCTGACTAATCGAAAGGTCCGGTGCGATCGAAAATGGTGCGGACATCGCTTCAGCGACAACGTGTTGTAGTTGATCGCGTGCATGCCTAACCACGCTATACGCTGCGTCAAAAAGAAAGAGTCCAACCAGGACGGACCAAAAGCCCATGAAGTAAGCGCGAAAATTAGGAGCAATCGCCATGTAAACGCCAAAGATGATGAGGATAGCGGCGATCAACATCCCGCAAATTCCCGCCATGCGAGTCGCTGACTGGATGTCGCCAGTTCTGCGCCAGAGCAAGGCGCGTAATACTCGACCCCCATCCAGCGGATAACCAGGAAATAGATTGAACACTGCGAGCAGCAGATTTCCCGCGCTGATCAGAAAAAGCACACCGGCGATGGTGCTGTAACCCCAGATCATCGCGAGGAACATCAGCAGAAATCCGACTACCGCAAATACGAAACTCGCTGCTGGACCAGCTACTGCAATTCTAAACTCCGCTCCTGGACTCTCCGGCTCATTCCGAAGGCGCGCTAACCCGCCGAACGGATGCAACACGATTTCCTCAATGTCTATTCCTTCGGCTCGGCCCATCAAGGCGTGAGACAGTTCGTGACCAAAAACAGAGAGGAACAAACCAAGTGTCGCGACAATTGCTAAGATCCACGCTGCAGTGATGTCGACCGGCAGCAGTTTTACCTGGCCCACCCACATTCCACCGCGACTCAGGTTGATTGCGATCAGCCAAACGCTCAGACCGAACACTACAAACCAACGGTAATCGATGCGGATCGGGATGCCGTAAATCCTGGCTACGGTTATCTGACGCTTATAAAACTCGAGAAGTCTCATGTGCAGAAATCAGGTCTCAGGCCTCGAATGCAGTGGCCTCATTTTCCAGGAGGGGTTGAGCTTCAGTTCGAGCAACTCGGCGAAGTAAAAGTGGCTCTTCAAACAGTTGAGACAAACCTCGAACTATCGCAAATCGCGGTTCGTCAGATACCCTGACGGCGAGCCCTAATTGTTTTTGGAGGTATTGCGGTAGACCATCCAGCAACGCTCCGCCGCCCGTAAGAATTACGCCACGATCATAAATATCTCCGGCGACTTCTGGCGCAAGTTCAGTGAGCATCGAGCGAACCTCTTCACCAATGCGGCGAATGATTGGAACTGTCACCGCGTAGACTTCGCCTGCCGTAATGTCGACTGCTCCCGGGCTTCCGGTCTGCACATCTCGACCACGTACGTTCATCTTTCGGTTGGGATCCCTGGGTTCGATTGCCGAACTGAGTTCGAGTTTGATCCTTTCAGCTGAAGGTATTCCAATTGTTAGACCGCGATGGCGTCGCAGGCGGTCCATAATTGCCGCGTCTATGTCAGAACTGCCGAGGCGTTCGGCGCGCGATGCTATGAGCGATCCGCTTACAATTGCTGCGACATTTGTAGTGCCGCCCCCAATATCAACTACTGCCGCAGCGTGTTCATCATTAAGTGGCACGCCGGCGCCAATTGCGGCGGCTTGTCCCTCTTCAATCATATAGACCCGGCTGATTCGTGCTTCTGCGGCGGCACTCAATAAAGCTCGCTGCTCAACCTGCGTAACTTCGGAAAGCACACTCATGATTGCTCGCCGGCTGAAATGTGAAAAGCCGCTGCGCGCCTTCTTAACAAAGTGATCGAGCATCGAGCGAGTGCTTTCAAAGTCAGCTACAACTCCGTCAACCAGGGGCGCAATCACAGCTACGTCGCGAGCTTCGCGACCCTGCATTTTGTGAGCTTCATTTCCGACGCCGATGATCTCGCCGGTGACTTTATTGATTGCTACTACTGAAGGCTCATCGACTACGACCCCGCGTCCGCGCACTGCAATGATGGTGTTGGCTGATCCCATGTCGATCGCCATGGAATCTGAGACCAGGTCTCGCAACGCGCGGAGACCAATCAACGATCCTGTTCGGCCAATAAAAGACATAAATTACGCCCAAAAAATTAGGCCAGTAGAAACTGACTCTAGTTCAAAAACAACGATGGTGAACAAGAACGGACCACGACATTTGCCCGCTCCCATTCACCACCAAAACCTCCCCTAAAAACTGCCGACTACAATGAAATGTCAGAATGCACCACTTGCCCGTTGCCAATCAACTTCCCAAAGCACCACGGGTTGCTGCCTGTTCTTAACCATGATGGGCTCACGCGGAAGCAACTTATAACGGCTATGAGCCGCCTTGGCAGTAGCGTCGCTAATCAGTATTTCGCCGCCGCGCGCGTTTGATTCAAGACGCGATGATGTGTTTACCGTGTCGCCGATGGCGGTATATTCCGAACGTCGCTCGGAACCAATGTAGCCAACCACGACGCTACCGGTGTGTAAGCCCATTCCTACACCAATCGGCGGCAGACCCTCAGCATCTAATTCCAGATTGATACCGAGGAGTCTTCGTTGCATAGCCACAGCCGCATTCAGCGCGTTCGACGCGTCGTCGGGCGTTGCAGTTGGAGCCCCAAACAAAGCCATCAACCCATCGCCCAGATATTTATCAAGCGTTCCACCGTGCGCGAAAATTATATCTGTCATCGCCGAAAAATAGCGATTCAGTAAACTCACAATTTTTTCCGGTGGTGCATGCTCTGAGATTCGAGTAAAGCCTCGGATATCGGCGAAGAGAATAGTTATTGTTTGATTTACGCCACCGAGCTTGAACGATTCCGGATTGTCGAGCATCTGCTTAACAACGTACTCGGGCAGAAATCTGCTGTAGTTTGCGCGCGCCACTTCTTCACGGGCGAGACGTTCGTGAGCTCGAGCATTTTCAACCGCCACCGCAGTTTGCGCCGCGACAGCACTGATCAATTCGAGATCGTCAGGTTTGAATGCGGCAAAAGGGTCGAGCCGGTCCGCGTAAAGAGCGCCATGCACGCGCGTCTCGGTCATCAATGGCGCACAAATTGTCGAGCGAACTCCCTGCGAGACAATCGAGTCGACGCCGGCGAACTGTTCATCGGCTGCGGCGTCCTGTGAAAGAAGTGCGACGCGATCCTTCATCACCTTTCGCGTAATGGTTCTACCGATGGAGAGCTTTCGCGCATGCGCTTCGAGCTTGTCGTCGCGAGCTCGCATCGCAATAGGGGTCAGGTTTACTTCTTCCGGGTTTGTGCCAGCTACAGGAGCGTCTGCCAACAAGGCTACAACGCGATCTGCGGGAGTAGATCTGAATATGACGTCGGTCGCTTTTGCAAAGATTGCATTTAGGTCGAACACGGACCCGAGCGTCTGACTCATTTCATAAAGCGCGCTGAGAATGTTTGCCTTCCGCTGTAACGACTCGAGAACCTTATCTCGTGATGGTAAAGCGACAATCTCCTCTTTCGATGATCGCAGCACCGTACTCATCACATCATTTGCTGAAATCAAGAGCTGGGTATGGCCCAGCGGCTTATCGTCGTAGCGAACATCGGTTGTTCGCTCTTCGGCGGGCTGTTCAAATCGCAGCGTGCTGGCCCCGATTGTGATTCGATCACCGGTCTTTAACTGGTGCTCGACCTCAGGTTCGCCGTTGATAAATACTTTATTGGCACTGCGCCGTAGTTGGCCGGCGATCACAGCGCCGTCGACTATCGTGAAAACTCCATTGTCTGACTGTTTTATGTGAGCGTGATAACGAGAAGCACGTGGATCATCCAGGACCACGGTGTTGTCCGGTGCGCGCCCAATCGTGCATGTAGCTTGAGGCAGAAAGCTGTATTGCCATTGACGGCCACTAGCGTCGGTGATCTTCAGGTGAGCCATGCGCGAGTGATCCTAACAGTAGCAAGTTAAGCTGACAACCATATGCTTTGGAGTGCGGTGGCCCGGCGCCGCTTTGTTATATCGAAGCCACCTAATCAAAGGCCCTTGAAACGCCATTGGGCCGGCGCACTCCGAAAATCTGGTAACTATGAGTTATGATTCCGTTGCAACTCACCCTCAAAGGAGCGCACTTGAAGAGAATAGCAATTCAGGAGATCCGATACCAATTCGGAGTATCGCAAAACGAAAGCAACTATTACCGTTACTCAAATTCCTGATCTGGAAACAGCAATGCGTCCTTTCAGAATCGGCTCCTGTGCCACTTTATTGTCGAGGTACTAAATTCTCGTTGAGTGGCAACCGCAACTGAACTGGTCCAAAACCTGTAAAGCAACCAGTGATGACGGTACACCTGAGGTAACACTAACAACTGATCGCAGTAGAGAAACCTAGTCCGCAACCTATGACCAAACGGTTTCGAGTTCCGCGGTTTAACGACATTGGTGCGACGATCTTGCTCCTGATAACTTGTGTCGGAGGGTTCGCTCAGACTTCTGCCCCTCCGAATTCCCAATCCCTTTCAGCCGAGGTTCAATCCGGTTCAATCACAGGACAAGTAGTAGGGGAACGCGGACAACCTCTGCCAGGCGCCTCGATCTCGATACAACCGATCAATGGTCTGCAGCAGCGCATCGCCACATCTGACACTAGCGGCAACTTTAAAGTCACCAATCTTGATCCCAGGCTTTATCGGGTGAGTGTTTCGCTCCCGGGTTACACGATTGATCAGCCCAGTCGAACGGAGCCACCGGTCTACCGGATCGGTGAAAATGTGAGATTTCAGATGATCCGCGGCGGCGTGATTACAGGAAAGATAACCAATGCCGCAGGAGAGCCTGTAATTCTCATCCCAGTTCGAGCGTTGCGGATCCGAAACCCTGATGGCCGAGGAGTTGTAGATTCATATTCTTACGGCGCCGTGAAGTTCACAGACGATCGAGGAGTCTACCGGATCTACGGCCTTGTTCCGGGAACATACGTCGTTTTAGCGGGATTAGTAAGTCGAAATACTTCCGAGGTCACTCCATACGATAATCAAACGCCGACGTACGCTCCATCATCCACTCGAGACACCGCCGCAGAAGTAACTGTTCACAGTGGAGAAGAAAAAGAGGTCGACATTCGTTACCGCGGTGAACTGGGTCACAGAGTGAGCGGTAAAGTTAGATCCGAGACTTTCGGAACAGGGGTCTTTCTAACACCTCGCGATAATGAAATGGGCCTCTTTATGATGGCGTACCAGCCTCCCGGTGTCTCAGTATTCGCGATCACGGGTGTCCCAGACGGTGAGTATAAGATTACGGCGTTTCAATCGTTGGCCCAAGATCCGAACACTCTAAATCTGGCTCTTTCAGAGACGCTCGCCGTTTCAGTCAAAGGAGCTGATGTAACTGGAATCGAGTTAACACCTAAGCCATTGGGAAGGGTTTCAGGACAGATCGTAATGGTGGCATCCGCCGCATCCGAGTGTCAGGGTAAACGCAAGCCGGTCTTCAACGAGATGGCGCTTGAAACAAAAAGAAATATCTTAAAGGACGAGACCGATGTTATCCCTTTTCCCCGGTCTTCCTGGTCGACCGCTACGCCGAATAAGAGCGGAAATTTTGAGCTAAAAAACCTGCGTTCAGGTCAGTATTTTTTTTCTCCCAGCTTTTTTGCACGCTATTGGTACTTACAATCAGTCACGCTTCCCTCGGCAGTAAGCAATGCTAGAAGTGCGACCAGCTCAAAAACAGAACCAATCAGAGACTGGATCGCGATCAAATTTGGTGATCGAATTTCCGGGCTAACGCTGACTCTCGCAGAAGGCGCAGGCTCGGTTCGCGGTAAAGTTAAGGGCGATACAGAAACGAAGATTCCACCAGATTTGTATGTTTATCTTGTGCCAGCAGAACGCGAGAAAGCGGATGACATTTTTAGATATTCCGGAAGCAAAGTCGAATCCGATGGTTCATTCGCTCTAAACAATCTGGCCCCGGGGCGCTATTGGGCCATAACGCAAGTAGCCGGCTCGGCTCAACTTTCGCCTGAAGAGTTGTGGCTGCCTTCGTCTGCTGATGCGCGCCAACAACTTCGCCGCGACGCTCAGTCTATAGGCAAAGAGATTTCGATCAAACCTTGTCAAAATGTGAACGATTACCAGGTAATTCTCAAATAGTATGACTGCGCGATTTTCAACCTTATTACTGTTTTGCTTCTCTTGTGCAATTCAAGCGCAAACGAGCCGGCCGTCAGAGCCACAAGGAACCCTTTCTGGCCGCGTTACCGCTCAAGGTAAGGCTCTAGCGGGATCAGTGGTTCTGCTTTGGAAACAGCCGATGCAGGAGCCGCTGGGTATCGAAACTTTAAGTGGACTTACTGATACTGATGGCAACTACCGTATTTCTAACGTGCCGCCTGGCAATTACTACGCGTCCGTGACAGCGCCCGGTTTCTTCCTACTGGAAGATGGACGGCCCTCACGACAGCTGCGGCCAGTTGTTATTACCGGAAGTGACTCGATAGATAAGATAGATTTTCAACTTCAGAGAGGTGGTGTCGTTACTGGAAGGGTTGTAACACTTGACGAAAAGCCATTACCAGAGATCACGGTCGTATTGCTTCCAGAAACAGCCAAGGAGCCTTCATATAATCAACCAAGGAAGCGACCCGATTCAGTCAAGACCGACGATCGGGGGATTTATCGAATTTTCGGAATTACTCCGGGAAGATACAGAGTCGCTGCCGGAGATCTCGTCACCGCTTACGCAAGCAACAATGGGAAGCCCGCCATTACCCGGACTTTCTATCCAAATCTTGTTGAAGAATCTAAGGCTCCGCTCCTGGAAATAAAAACAAGTCAGGTGTGGGAGAATATCAATATCAAGTCGGGTCTCCCTCAGTCTTCCTTTTCGATTGTGGGAAAGGTTGTCGACGATCAAAGTGGCATGCCTATTCCTAACGCTGCATGTGGTATCGACATTTATGGCAATGGAGAGATAAAGGGTGGAATTAGTGGCCTCAACTTCACTAACGCAAGAGGTGAATTTGTTGTTGATGGGCTAACGGCTGGTACCTACCGAATTTCGGTACCTTCCCATTTGACCTTTGGAACTGCAGAACCACCGGAGTACTTTGGCTCGTCTGAAGACATTGAGGTTGTGGACCACGATGTCGAGAGCGTCATAGTTAAAGTTTCAAGAACTGCAACTCTCTCGGGGACGGTCAGATTTGAAGGAGCAAATGAACCTTCATTGTTGGCGAAGCTGCAAAGCGTCCGAGTGAACTTGTTCACTACTCCCGGTCCAGGGAAAGAAATATTTTTCCAACGTCTCGTAATTAACAAGGACGGCTCTTTTTCGATGCGCGGTGTTCGTCCCGGAACACTTGGAATGTCACTCAATCAAGCGGGAGTTGGTGCAAGCAATTCATTCCGCATTTCCAGAATCGAACGAGCCGGAGTCGCCAGCGAAGATATCCAGATCACCGCAGGTGCGGAAGTTACTGATCTCACAGTCGTGATGGCTTATGTCAACTCGAGCATCCACGGAACAGTGAAGGCCCCCACTGTCGAGCCAGGAGTTAAGTTAAGCGGCCAGGTTTACCTTTACTCAGAGAAGACTGTGATTGGTTTTGCCCAGATTGATGAGCGTGGAGAGTTTCTGATCCAGGATACACCGTCTGGAACTTTTCGACTGGTCGCTGATATTCAGGTGGCTGGTTCGAAGCCGCTACGCACCGAACAATTTGTTACCGTCACTGCCGGAGCAACAGTCGAACTCATACTGACTCCCATAAGACCTAACTAACGCCAAAAAATTCCGGATACACTCCTCTAAATTTGTGGATTTTGATGCAAATTTCTGTTGCCTCGGAATGCACACAAATATATACTTCGCGCGCTTCAAGACGACTACCTTTCGTATTGTCCTTTAGGAAAACTTAATCACCTGATCGCCTGAGAGGAGGTGTCACGTGCGACGATTTGTTCCCCAGCTCTTCGCGCAACTCTTTTGTATCTCAGCTTTGATTCTTCTTCTTACACCGAGCTCAAAAGGGCAACTTCCCATGAAGCCCAGTACAAGCCGGCAGGATATTCAAAACCGCGAATGGGCGCTTGGACATATGCGGCCCGAAGCCAGAGCGCAATACGACCGCATTCAACAACAGGCAAGACTCGCTTTGCAGGAGGACTTCCGCAAATTGCAGCTTGTGAATAACGACCTGATGAAACGGGTGTTCCTTGGCCCTAAGAAAAATCTTCCTCCTCCTACTCCGAAAGAGGTCAGAGCGAGTCTCGATGAAATCAAGAAAGTGGCGCAAAGATTGAGAACAAACCTTCCTATACCACACGTAGAGTCGGAAAAGAACGCCTCTTACGATGTCGCTTTGTCCGCCGGATTGCTAAAGCTCGACGGAGTAGTAATGAGCTTTGTGGAGAATCCGCTATTTCGGCAACCGCGAGTCTACGATGATGGGCTGGCAACAAAGGCGGGTACAGATCTCAACGAGATTGTTCGACTGAGCGACTTTCTTTGCAAACTGTCCAAGCACGATTAAATCCACAGATTACGCAGATTACGCCTATTTTCAAGTGGTTTAGCACATTGTAAGCGGGCAACGTGCAGGCGTTGCTGCTGCGCGCCTCGGTCTCTCTTTAAACAATTCCAGGTTGGACCAACGATCTTTCGTGCAATCTGAACTCCTGATGGACGGCTTCGACTGCGTTTTTTGTGGCAGTTGCTTCGATTACAAACGAGATGTTGTATTCCGAAGAGCCTTGAGCAATGGCAATTACGTTCACGCCCGCAGTTGCTAACGCACTAAAGGTCCGACCGGACGTACCAAGACTTCCTCGCATACGCTCACCAACGACCGCGACAATCGCCACATGTTTGTCTACGGTAATGTGCTCGACTTTCTGTTGAATAAGCTCAAGCGCCAGCTTTTCGCGCAACGCAGCAATCGTTGGTTCAACATCAGCTGAGTGCAGCACAAAGCAGATGTCATTTTGTGACGATGCCTGGGAAATCAAAAGCACATTCGCTCGAGCACTAGCTGTAGCCGCAAACACTTTGGCTAACACATCGGGCACTCCAACTATGCCGCGTCCTCCGAGTGTAATTAAGGCGACATCGCTAAACGCTGTCACCGCTTTAACGCCAGTCGCCGAAGGGTGGCCGCTGGGAGTTATTTTGGTGCCGCGTTTCTCTGGGGCAAAGCTGTTTCGAATCCAGACCGGAATGCCTGCTTCCGTTACCGGGCGCAGCGTTTTTGGATGAAGCACCTTAGCGCCAAAGTAAGCTAACTCGGCGGCTTCATTATATGAGATCTCGTTCAGAATTCGTGCTTGCTCGACTAAGCGCGGATCAGCAGAAAGGACGCCGTCAACATCAGTCCAAATGATTACTTCGCTGGCATCAAGCGCGGCACCCAGAATTGTCGCTGAGTAATCTGAACCACCTCGTCCAAGTGTGGTGAGTTTGCCTTCTTCAGTAGCACCAATAAATCCTGTAACTATTGGTGAAACCCCGGCTCCGAGAACGGGTAAAAGGTTTGCGCGAGCAGCTTCGCGAGTCTTATCCATCAGTGGTTCTGCCTGGCCGTGTTGCGCATCAGTAACAATAAAGTCGGTAGCATCAAGGGCGACGCTTTCTACCCCCAATTTGCGGACGGCAGCTGCAACCAGTCGGGCTGAAAGCCTTTCACCAGCACTCGAAATGTCATCGAGTGCTCGCGGTGTCAGCTCATTTAAAAGGGAAGTGCCGCGACAAAGATCCGAGACTCGATCAATGACAACAGAGATCTCCTGTGAGAGTTGCCGCCGTGTGTTGTCGTCATCGATGAGTTCGTGAATTGCGTTTACGTGTTGTTGTAGTAAGGCTTCCTTGAGATTCGGTCCCGCTGTCTCATCTCCGGTGGCTGATTGATGAGCCCCTGCAATTAGACGATTCGTCACGCCACCCATCGCTGAAACGATCGTGACTACGGGGCTAGTGCAGGAAGCAATGATTTCAGCGGTTCGCTTGATACATCCAGCATCCTGGACTGACGTACCACCAAACTTCATTACACAGAGGTCGTTCTTTTGTTGGGTCATCGATTTGGAGTTTACTGGAGCGCGCCTGATTGTGTAGATAAAAGGAAAACATTTTATACGAGCATA
>DATIBX010000348.1:0-26582 GCA_035457105.1 Pyrinomonadaceae bacterium | reverse complement strand
TACCTGCTTACAAAACTGGGAGCGACGGTCAGCGTCAGTGGACCAGCGACGCTTGCTCCCAAAGAGTTTGCCGAACTCGTCGAGAGCGGACTGAAGATTGAAAAGAGATTCGAGGATGCGATTGAAGGAGCGGACGTAGTGATGGTGCTGCGCATCCAGCGTGAACGTCAGGATGCCGCTTTTCTTCCGTCAATGCGTGAATACGCCGTTCATTATGGTTTGCAGTCGCACCACCTCGATCGTGCGGCCAGCGATGTTATTGTCATGCATCCAGGTCCAATGAACCGTGGGGTCGAAATCTCCTCCGAAATTGCAGACGGCAAGCGGTCTCTGATACTCGATCAGGTTACAAACGGCGTCGCTGTAAGAATGGCGGTGCTTTACCTGCTGGCAGGCGGCAGTCGAACCGAGACGACAGAGGTTGAAGTCCCGCAACTCAAAAAATCCAAGCGCGAACGAAAGGCTACGAAAGAATGAAACTGCTGATTGTCAATGGTTATGTTGTCGATCCAGCTCAGCAGATTAATGCCGGTAAAAACGTCTTAATCGATGATGGTAGGATCAGTGCGATTCTCAGTACCTCTGATCCGATTCCCGAAGACGCTCGAGTCTTTGACGCCACTGGTTTGATAGTGGCGCCTGGTTTCATCGATCTTCATGTCCATTTACGTGAACCAGGTCAGGAGTACAAAGAGACAATTGCAAGCGGTTCGGCGTCTGCAGTGGCGGGCGGTTGGACCAGCATCTGCGCAATGCCGAATACGGACCCAATCAACGACAACGCAGCAGTTACGCGTTTCATAATCGACCAGGGACGAGCCGCAAATCTCGCCAATGTTTTCCCTATCGGAGCAGCTACCAAAGGTAGCGCAGGTAAAGAACTCGCGGAGATGGGGGAAATGAAGAATGCCGGAATAGTTGCGGTTTCTGACGATGGCCGGTCAATTCCTTCAGCCGGGATGATGCGCCGCGTAATGGAGTATGCGAACGGGCATGATCTCACAGTTGTGGACCACTGTCAGGACCATTCGTTGAGTGCTGGCGGTGTCATGCATGAAGGCCGATGGTCTTTAATTTTAGGGATGCGAGGAATGCCGGCGGCTGCTGAAGAGGTCGACGTGCTGCGAGACTGTGTTCTTGCGAAGCTCACTGGAGCGCCAGTGCACCTGGCCCACGTTTCAACTCGCGGAGCAATCGAAGCTGTTCGGAGGGCAAAACAAGAAGGACTCAAAGTTTCGTGCGAAGTCACACCTCACCATTGGACTTTGACTGATGCCGCCTTAGCTGAGTACGACACCAACACAAAAATGAGTCCTCCGCTTCGCAGCCAGGAGCACTTGGAAGCAGTTTGGGAAGGAATGGCTGACGGCACCATTGATACGATTGCGACGGATCACGCTCCACACCATATGGACGAAAAAGCACTTGAGTTTGATCAAGCTCCATTTGGTATCGTCGGTTTGGAAACAGCAGTGGGTTTGGCTTTTGAGCTGGTACACAAGGGAGTAATTGGTCTCGATCGGGTTGTCGAGATGTGCTCGACAAACCCGGCTCGGATCTTTTCGCTGGTCGACCGAGGCTCGTTGAAACCTAATGCGCACGCTGACATAACGATTCTGGATCCTCAGTATCATTGGGTTTTCGACGCGTCACAGTCGAAGTCGAAGAGTAGAAACACTCCATTTGATGGCAGAGGTTTTCAAGGCGCTGCCGTTGCGACGATCGTTGCTGGCAGACTCGTCTATCTTCATCCAGACTACAGCCGAATCACCGACGCGCGGCAACGTCAGGCTTCCGGAAAATAAATTTGGAAGAAACGAAATACCACCGCCACACTTCAACGAGAGTATCCGCGACCTTCGAACTTCGTCTCGCAGAAAACAGATAGCACTAAAAACATTGCGAAACTTGGGACACCGCCCTAAAATGCTCCGGTCCCTTAGTTCACTTTAGTTTTCACGCTTCCAAAGAAGGTCTTAACCATCTTTGGCTCCGCCCCTCGTCCAACTGAAGTAGTTAGTTTATTAAGGCTTTTCCGCGTTTGCCTCGGTCAGGCAAGACTGATAGCTCAAAAATATTGAAAATTGAACGGAGGCCCCGATGAAAAGTAAGCTGACCGGCTTTACCTGTATGGCCCTCGTCACACTTCTGCTGGCACCTGTTTGCGTGGCTGACAGCAACTCATCCAGGGTGCTCAAGCAGCAAGAGCGCTATACACTCTCTCTCGAGTTGGAGTTTACGAAAAAAGAGCAGAATCCGCTCGAGCATGCCATCTCGGTACTGTTTGACGTAGGACCCAATGGTTATGCGACTGGTTTTTTGGTCGGTAATGGATTGGTAATGACGGCCTACCACGTCATCTCCGGGAATTTGAGCAATACGAAGAAGGTCATGCTCGGCTTCAGGCCGAATGATCAATTAGCCGTCAAAGTCTACGTTGAGGGTTGTAGAGCGAAGGTGCTCCTCGTCGACAAGGAGGCGGATCTAGCTCTCTTGGAGATGTGTCGTAACTCAAAAGACGCGAAGGCCCCAGTCTTTCAAACGGCTCCGAGCAAGAACGATAAGCTTTTTCTGATTGCGCGACCTCACGGAGACAAAGTGGTAAGCCACGGAAGCTTCTATGGTAACTACATGCTTGGCAACCAGGAGTATTGGTCGGTAAAAATCGATAGTCGTGACGGGTTCTCCGGAAGTCCAGTGTACAACCAACGCGCTGAGGTAGTGGGTGTTTTTAGTGGTTATGATTGGTCCCAAAAGCTTGCATTGATAAGTCCGAGCATCCGGGCGCAAAAGTTGCTCGAAGAGTACAACGCGATACCTCGTCCTTAGATCGTCCAACTCGCTTTACAAACACCGGCGCAGGCTGCGAGGCCGCGCCGGTTTTGTACTAGAAGACCCTTCGTTGATAAACCTTCTCTTTTGACGCAAGTGAAAATCGTGGTTCAGGGGTGCCGCCTTCCAGGAGCTTTGCCATGTATTCGCCGACGGCTGGTCCATGCTTGAATCCATGACCGGAACCACCTCCTGCCAGCCAAACATTTTCAATCGCAGGATGCCGGTCCAGTAAAAAATCACCACTCGAAGTGTTTTCATACTGGCAAACGCGAGTCTCGATGATCGGTGCGTTTGCAAGCATCGGAAAACGCTCTGCAACATAACGACGCACAGTCTCGATATTGGCTTTGGAAACGATTCGTTCACCTGAGTCAGGGTCAAACGTCTCCCCGTGAGCGTCGATGGCGATTTTGAAGCCACGTTCGTCGAGGTTGGGCATTCCGTATACCTGATCGTTGAAATCGATCCAGGTGGGGAAGTTGTTGGAATCAAAGAATGCGTTTCCGGCTGGTGGCCCAATAAAGAAGACGTCCTGCTTGGTGACGTGAATTAGCTCGGATAAAAGTTCCGGAAACACTTTGGGTAACCACGGACCGCAGGCAAAAACGAACCGTTCGGCAAACACCGCTTCTCCGTTGTCGAGACTTACAGAGTTGTCTATTAGCTGACTCGGCACCGCTGTGACCGACCTTTGTCTGAACGTCACCCCAAGCTTGATGGCCTCGTCGACGACTGCTCTCACAGCGCGCCGGGCCATGATGACGCCGCTATCATTTTCGAGCACTGCCCAACGCACTGGTCCAAAATTGATTTGTGGGTAGCGCTTGTCCAACTCAGCCCGAGCGAGTTTCTCGTGGTGCGCGCCGATCGTTTGCAGGTTATCGAGTACTGCCTGGCAATAATCGTCGACTTCGCGCGCCAGCCATAACATTCCGGTACGTCGAAAGTATTGATAATCTTCTCTGCCCGAATCTGCTTTGCTCGAAAATAACTGCAACCACTGTTTTAACGATCGATGGGCCGATTCTGAATAGATTCGATCGCGGCCGTAGCCGAGTCGCATGATTCGGGATTCGCCGCCAGAACTCGCCCGGCTATTTCCGGGACCATATCCGTCTAACAAAAGGACGCTGGCTCTCCGAAGGGCTAAATGATACGCCGTCCAGACACCGAAGACGCCTGCTCCTACTACTGCCACATCGTAACCTTTAGCTTTTCCCATGTAATCGGATTGTAACTTTGAGTTAAGATTTCAAGCCAAACTTTTCTTCAGAATAAACATCGAGGTAATTGGGGAACGTGTAAAGAAGTCGGGGAGAACGAGACATGAAAGTCGAAAAAGTAGTTATCTTGCCGCTTCTGCGAATGAGTCTGATTTTATCGCTTTTCATGTTTGGCTCTGCCTTCGCAAGCCAGAGGCCGTTAGCTGGATCACAATGGCGTCTCGAGTCGTTTGGAAAAGAAGGTGACGAACGACCGGTAGCGGATGGGACCAACATTACGATTCAATTTGGTACTGATGGTCGAGCGAGCGGGTCGTCCGGGTGTAATTCATACAGTGGCACTTATAACGCGGAGGGCGACCACCTTACCTTTGGCCAAATGATCAGTACGATGCGAGCATGTGTTGAGCCTAAAGCCAACGAACAAGAACAAAAGTATATGGCAGCCCTGCGAGCAATCACGCGCTTCAAGGTCAGCGATAGTCAACTTGTCTTGAGTGATGGAGGTGAGGTCACCTTAAATTTTAGTGACCAGTCTAAAGCGAATGAGCCGGAAAGAACTGCTGATGGACCAGCAGAAATGCTCACTTCTTATTTCTCAGCAATCAATGCCAGGGAGTACAGCAAAGCCTTCGCCCTTTGGGAACATCCAACTAAAACGCTCGAAGGGTTTTCGCGTGGATATTCTGACACTCGAAATGTCCGCTTTCTCGTCGAGCAGTCTTTTCGAATCGAAGGTGCTGCCGGGAGTTTATTCGCCGCGGTGCCAACTATGATTATTGCGCGAACAACGAAAGGCACCGAGCAGTTGTTTGCTGGGTGTTACGTGCTCCGCAAGTCAAACGTTGAAGAGCCACAGACGGGCTGGCACATTCACAAAGCGCTGGTCTCACCCGTTACACAAACGGCAATGATTTCAAAACTGCTCTTTAGTCAGTGCAACAGCTAAAGTGCAAAGTCAAAGTTTGGCCAAAGCCGCGAGCCACCATTACGGTACCGCGAGCGAAGCGACCGGATGCTCCTCAATTTCACTGTGATTATCACAAGCTCTTCGTTTAGTGTGGCATACGGTCGTTTCGCTCGCGGCACTGCAACGGTCGTGTTACTTTTGTGCAGCGCTGCGCGGCGAGGTTGAACCAAACATCCAACTCGAAACGAAGAAGCACTTTCAGCACCCTGATGGAGGAACCGATGACCTGGTCCAACAAACTCATTCCTGGATTTATTTTTATACTCGTATTTGTAACTGCTTGTGCTAATCCAGCGACGGATAAATCTAAAGCCGTTACAGGTGAAGCTGCCACTGCTTCCCCGCAGTCTGTGGCTCAGGGTGAAAAATATCTAATTAACCCTCAGAATTCAAAGATCGAGTTCGTTGGTTCGAAGGTGGTGGGAAGCGAACATGGATCTTTTGAAAAGTTTACCGGGACAATCAACTCCGCCGGTCAACCTGAGAAGGGCCAGGTAGATATCAAGATCGATATGAATTCTGTGAAAGCTGATGAAGACGGCCTGACAACTCACTTAAAGACGGCCGACTTTTTTGATGTCGGTAAGTATCCAGAGGCAACTTTTAGCTCGACTCAAATCAAACCGGGTGGAGAGAAGGGAGCCACGCACACTGTGACGGGTAATTTGCAATTGCATGGAGTCACGAAAGCGATCACTTTCCCCGCAACAATTGGTGTTACTGCTGACGCGATCACGGTTGACAGTAGCTTTGCCATTAACCGAAAAGAGTTTGGCATCAACTTTGCCGGAGCTTCTAATAATTTAATTCGGGATGAGGTTGTTTTAACCTTGAGGGTTCGGGCCACCAGGTAATTAACGAACTATGGGCCACCGACAGATTCAGCCGATGGCCCAAAAGAAGTTAAAACGAATGTTAACAAAATGCGGCTGAGACGCTTTCGACGCGCGCGCGCGCTTTCGGCGTTAGCGAACTGAGCGTCGCCAGGACTCTCTCGTGCGTCATGCCGGAACCGAGATAGGACCAGCGATTCGCCTGCAGTTGTACCCTCCGAAATTCGGCTTTTTGTTCATCGGTCAGTTCGAGCCAGCAGGCTCGCTCAAGACTCTTGAGATCCAACTCAACCTGATGCGCCAATCCCGCATCAAGGAAACTGCCGATCGCGAGATATTCTTCGACTGACTCGAGAATTTCTTGCTCGCTTCTATCGTTAGCCAATGCGGCAACCATCAAGGTGTCTAACTTTGCGTGCTGTACTTCCTCGAGCCAATGATGCTTCAGCAAACTCTTGAACTGTGGATCGAGTTGCTGATCGTCCTTGACGCTTTCAAGGTAATGTCTTTGCACCATCCACTCGATGTGTAACGTTGTAATCGCTACGGACAGGGGATCGTGACCTAAAATTTCTTTAGCGATCGCTTCAGGTGGTCCAATCACTTCACACTTGGAACCGAAACCATCCTCAAACTCCTGTCGGAAGCGTTTAAATAACTGGATATGCTTTGCCTCTTCGCCGGCAAATTTTAGCAGGGCCCGAGTGCGATAATCGTCACTTTGGAGTTGGGGACGCGCGTGATCCAACACGAACGGCAAAATGAATTCTTCAACCAACCCAAAGATGCTCAAATACGCATGCCCACGGATCTGATTCAGGACGCGCTTTTCTTCTTTCGTAAGAAAACTTAAAGGTTCGACTTTGGCGAGCGATTCGGGCATGAACGGTTTATCAAAATTTAGCCTCTTCTCGCCGCCGATGATGTCTTCGATTCTCCAGTGAATCATCTCCGATGCCGCAAGAGCAGACTGATAGGTATATCTCTCAATCATTTTAGAAAACTCCTTCTCGACGCCGGAACTGTTTCGGCGGCCCACTTGCCGCCTTATATTCTTAACGCGCAAAAGAACGCAGCGAAAGAGCAGAGCAAATTGAACGGTCTTCTGCTGGCCGACGTATCTCGAGCTTTAGTTGGTTTTTGTTATTTAGCGGCGCAATGGCAGCAGATCGCGCAGGCGTGGGTCGCGAAGAAAGAGTCCCAGCCAAACGACTACGCCGAAAATGATGGGAATTAAGATAGACTCGCCGGCTCGGAGTTGTGTGACGGTTGCACCACCAAGATAGGCCGTGACCAAAATAGCTCCAAGCACTGAAGTCTGAGGGATAACGTAGATTACAGCGCAAAGCAGTTCCGTAACACCGATTGGCACAATCGTGGTTTCCGGAAAGCCCAACTTTTGGAATCCTTCAACAACTGGTGCCGACTTCATTAATTTCACAACGGCGCTAAACACCAGTAGGAGCACAGGCAGGACGCTGAGGACCCATCCAATCCAAACCAACTTTTTAGAGCCAGAGTTCGTTTGATCAGCCATCGACAATTCTCCGTTAGGTGGAAGCTAGTGTGGGGAATATAACTCTCACATTCCATGGCTTGTTTCAAGTTACGAGAAGTGGTGGCCGGAGTTTGAAGAAAGGCGGCGTTGCCACCGCCCTTCATCGAATAAGTAGTCTTACTGCAAACCGCCTGAGGCGGAGATCCTTTCCCCGGTTAGCCAGCTTGAATCTTGTGACGCGAGGAATACGGCAACGCGTGCAATATCATCCGGCTGTCCGAAACGGCCAAGGGGCGTTTTGGCAATCATCTCTCTTTCGAAGTCACTGCCCATCACACCCGCAGCGTGAGCGCCCTCGGTTTCGACACCACCCGGTGCCAGGGTGTTAACACGTATCTTGCGTGGTCCCAGTTCCTTCGCGAGCACACGAGTAACGGAATCGAGTGCGCCTTTGGTGGCTGAGTAAACAACTGAGTTTGGAGGTGTCAGTTGGCTTGCGATAGAGCTAATGTTTATGATACTGCCACCGTTTGGCCCAAAGTATTTCACTCCCTCCTGAATTGCCAGGATCGGGCCTAGAACATTGGTGTTGAACTCGCGGTGAAACTCTTCTTCCTTAACGGCTTCCAGCGGTTCAAACTTAAAAATACCGGCATTATTAACCAGGATATCTAAGGATCCATAAGAGCTGCTAGTTTCCTTGAACAATCTTTGAACATCGGTGGCCTTGGACATGTCGCCCTGGACCGCGATCGCCTTTCCCCCTTCAGAAGTAATTTGACGGACAACGGTATCCGCGCCTTCCTTGCTGGTCGAGTAGTTGACAACTACTGCTGCGCCTTCAGCTGCCAAAGCTTTGGCGATACCAGCGCCGATTCCTTTCGAAGCTCCTGTTACAACCGCAACTTTGCCTTGCAATTTCGTTCCCGTTTGACTCATTTCTTTTCTCCTCCTGTCGAACCTCCTGAGTTCGACGCTTAGATAATCGTCTAACTATGAGTTTAAAGTCAAGCCCTTGGAGTGCGACGACCTGCCATCGCTGTGTTGCATGGTCATACAGCGGATCCGAAACCTCAACGCATCCAAGCAACTGGATCCGCACTCCCACGGAGTACTGGACACTCAAAGTCGAAGATCGTAAGTTTAAATCGTGGCAACTACCAAAAATGCAAAGATGACAGATCGCCAGTTCGCGAGGATCTCGCGAGCTCTCGCGGAGCCGCGACGAATTCAGATTCTCAAAGAAATAGGTTCGTGCATTGGGCCTACGCCTTGCAGCGCCATCCTCAAGAACCATCGTGTGAGTGCGGCCACTATTTCGCATCACCTGAAAGAGTTGGAGACCGCCGGACTACTGGACATTGTTCGCGAGGGTAAGTTTGCCAATCTCATATTGCAGCGAGATGTTTTGCAAGCCTATCTCGAACGACTTTCTCAGATATAAATCGTCATCCTCTCTTAAAGCGGCTAAGCAAACTCCTCAAGCCGTGGTGCCCCGTCAAGATCTCAATCTTCCCATCAGTGTCGGCTTCTTTGATCGCCTGCACCAGGCTTTCCAAATCGATATTACCGGTGTACCTCACGCCATTGATATAAAGCGTCGGTGTGCCCGTTATGTGCTCGTCGAACAAACTGCTCTGATAATCAGCCTCAATCTGGCTCAAGAATGTGTGTTGGTTCAAATCCTGCTCAAACCTCGCCACATCCAGGTGAGCGAGCCGGGCGTAATGTTTGAGATGGGAGTCTTCCAATGCATTTTGATGTTCGAAGAGTTGGTCATGCATCTGCCAGAAGCGAGCTTGAGCCGCGGCGGCCTCAGCAGCTTCGGCGGCGCGAAGGGCATTTGGGTTAGAACGTGTTGAGGGAAAATTGCGAAAGACGAATCGCAGATTCGAACCTAACTCTTTTCGGATGTGCTTAAGTATCGGGTAAGCATAACCGCAGTCTACACACTCGAAGTTTCCGTATTCCAAGAGCGTCACTGGTGCGTCATCTCTTCCATCAACGTGATCGCGAGCGCTTACGACGGTCTTTAAGGTAATGATTTCGCCTGCGTCCATAAGTCCATCCAACCTTGGAGTGCGGCGGCCTGGCGCCGCTTTGTTACGTGGTCAACGAACCTTTCTCCAATAGCTTGGCTCAGTTCGTGACAATCCGCAAATCCGCCTCGCACCATTCCAAACGAACCCGTATTTCATCCAACCCGAAGCTGAAGCTTGGGGAGAATGAGAAGGTTTGGGTTTTCACCCCAGTCCCTGAAGCCCGATGTGAATGAGACCTCAAATTTCAAACTGATCCAGTGACCACTTTTGATTACGGCATAAGAGTTGGACAAAGTTTATACTCAGCGCACGACGTTGTTGAAACCACGTCTCTTGATCTAACGATGCAGAAGAACATTTCAACCTGGCGGAAAGATCTGACGATACTCGCATCTTTGGCCTTCTTCCGACTGTTAATCCACCTTTTGATCAATCGCAATTACGGCTTTCATCGAGATGAGCTTGCGATGATTGACGATGCACGACATCTCGCCTGGGGATATGTTGCTTATCCACCTGTCACTCCACTCTTCGGAAGACTCTCCTTGATCTTGTTCGGTCCGTCATTGGTTGGAGTTCGCTTCTTAGCAACGTTGGCTCAATGTGTGGCAATGGTTCTTGCGGGTTTGATAGCTCGAGAGTTAGGAGGGAAGAGGAGTGCTCAAATTCTTGCTGCGTTTGCAGCAGCAACTGCTCCAGTGTCACTTGCGGCTGCATCATTATTTCAATATGTCTCCTTTGATTACCTGTGGTGGGTGCTGATCGCTTACATGGTGATACGCATGTTGAATTCTGGTGATGCAAGATGGTGGTTGGTGATTGGTGCAACCATCGGAATCGGGATGTTAACCAAGTACACCATCGGATTTTATGTGATGGGGTTGGTTATCGGAGTACTTGCTACAGATAACCGTCGTTATCTCGCCTCGAGATGGTTATGGCTCGGAGCTTTGCTCTCCATTTTGATCTTTCTCCCAAATCTCAACTGGCAGTATCAACATCACTTCATCTCGCTCGACTTCTTAGAGTCGATCCACGAACGAGATGTAGCCATCGGTCGCTCCGATCATTATCTGCTGGATCAGATCGTGACCTGCATAAACTTATTCACCTTACCATTGGCGCTAGCCGGACTCCATTTCTATGCGTTATCGTCGGCCGGAAAGAAATATCGAGTGCTCGCCTTCATGTTCGTAGTTCCATTACTACTCTTCTTGTTTGCGAAAGGGCGTGGTTATTACATGACGCCTGCGTATCCAATGTTATTGGCCGCAGGTGCTGTTTGGTGGGAAGGCCGAATGCTCACATCCAGGCCGGTGCGTTGGGCCACATGGACGGCCGTGTGCGCTGGCGGGTTAGCGGCGGCATTGATAGCAATGCCTATTGCGCCAGTTAATTCGGCACTCTGGAAAATAAGTAGCAAGATGAACGAGGACCTAAAGGAGGAGATTGGTTGGCCAGATCTCGTCAATACGGTGGCCCAAGTTTATTACGCTGTACCAGCTGAAGAGAGGGCCAGGACTGGCATCCTTACAGGAAATTATGGTGAGGCTGGAGCGCTTAACCTCTATGGTCCATCTCATGGACTGCCGGTTGCAATTAGTGGAGTCAATTCCTACTGGCTCAGAGGCTATGGAGATCCGCCGCCGGAAAAAGTAATCGCATTGGGGTTATCCCGGAAAATGCTCGAGAGACACTTTGAATCGTGTGAAGCCGTGGCTATCGTGACGAATAGCAATGGGGTAAACAACGAAGAGACTGGACATAGAGATGTGTTTATCTGTAGTAATCTTCGTGAATCGTGGCCTGAGTTCTGGAAGCAGGTCCGATCATTTGGTTAAAAGCCGATTAACTGACGAAAGCTCTTTCGAGGTGACGGTTTGGTTTAAACAATCAAGATGTGAAGGGAGCACGATATATGGAAGAAAAGAAAATAGTGACTCAACATCCATCGGGTAAGACCGGACGAAATATTAGCGTGCAGAAGTACGAAACCGTGAAGAAGGCCATCACTGCGTCTTTGCGTTCAAAACCGCTAACTCACACAGAATTATTCGAGGTCCTCAATAGTAAGCTTTCGGGAAAGTTTTCGGGAAACATCAGCTGGTATGGAGAAACCGTCAAACTCGATCTGGAAGCGCGAAAGATTGTTGAAAGAACCTCTTCAAAGCCTGAGAAATATCGCCTGAAAAGACCATCGGGCCGATAAGGTTCGGCAGAGACCGCTAAGCCTGGATGTTAAGATTGAGGGCCGGAGAATCTATTGGGGTAATTAGTGCCAGGCTGCTAAAGATTCCTTAGATTTGTTGTGGGTAGGGATTGGTGATGAGGAATTCGAACCCATAAGAAAGAGGCCGGCAAACCTTTGTCGCAGTTTTTACCGGCGCTCTCTCGATCCTTACGCCGCCAGGGTTGCGCAATGACTACGGGTGGTCGCAGGCAAGATTTCAACTCCTGGTGCAATTTGAAAAACCGAATCCAGATGTGAAACTTCCAACACTCGACTGACGGGTTTACTAACGTTCATTAATTCGAATTCGAGTCCTCTCGACTGAGTTTCCTGCCTCAACTCAAGCATTACTCCCAACCCGTGAGCATCGATTGTGGTCACACGGCTTAGATCAAGGATCAAAGCTCGCGAGGGAGCCATGATTTCGACGGCTTTCCGGAGAATCCTGGTTTGGCCCGCCGTAATTTCCCCTTCGAATGAAATAACGGCGACTTTTCCTAAATTTTTTGCGTTCACGTTCAACATAAAGCTCTCCCTTTGTCCTTAATCCTCAGCTTTGGTCACATTGACTGGATTCGTAACTTGCTCGTATCTGTTAGTGAGTCAACGCTCGATTTAGTTTCGCTTTCGTCGGGTAATGAGTTCCACTTTCTTCTCTCTGGAGGAATAACACCGCCACCTCGGAATTTCGTGCCAATAATTTTTTAGGTCGAAAATCATCGGGTGAAGACCCTTAGAGCCCTTGTGGCTTTGCTGAAGTAGATGCGACTAGTACAGTACCGGGAGCGCAGGGACCGGTAGCCAAACTCAATTTTTCGATTTGATTTTCACCACTACCTTGAGTGAGGCATCCGGTCGCTGCGCTCCGGAACTGTACTGGTGGCTCTTGGCTCGCGAAATATCCACTGTTTGTGCAAAGCCAATTGGCCTGGTCCTGCTATCGAACTCTTGCAGCTATGACAGTTGACCACTTATGCTTGTGGCAGAGGTAAATATATGTCCACAACCACGGATGACTTGGTCTCTACGATAAAGAAGTTACCTTACGAGGAAAAAATCCGGATCGTTGATGCAATCTTGACGGACCTACCGAAACGCAATCCCGAGATCGCTGAATCGTGGTCTAACGAAGTGGCAAAACGATGGGCTGCGTTCAAATCAGGCAAACTTTCAACAGTTTCATATGAAGAGGTAATCGCTAAACATAGACGATGATGAAAATCCGCTTCCTCACGATGGCGGAGAAAGAAGTCGACGAGGCAGTCTCTTGGTATCAAGAACAAACCGAAGATGAGAGTGTTAACTTTTTGGATGAGTTAGATCGCACTGTTCAAGTTGTGACGACCTATCCGCTACTCGCTGCTGAGATCGAACCCAACGTTCGCGAGTTTCTGTTCCATCACTTTCCGTATTCGTTGGTTTACGCAAATTGATGGAGAAACGATCGTGATGATAGCCGTGGCACATCAGCACCGCAAACCTCATTACTGGGTTCACCGGCTCAACGGTTGAACCCAATCGTTGAGTTATCAGGCCACCGAACGTAGAAATGAACTTAGTTCCGACTTCGCGCCCCACATCTTTGCGAGAGCTTGCTGTTCTATTCCTCCGTTTGGGCACTATCGCGTTTGGTGGTCCGGCGGCGCACATCGCGATGATGGAAGACGAGGTAGTGCGTCGCCGTTCATGGCTAACCCGTGAGGAATTTCTAGATCTACTTGGCGCCACAAATCTGATCCCTGGTCCAAATTCCACTGAGATGGCAATTCACATCGGCCATCGACGTAGAGGTCGGAAGGGCTTGATCGTTGCTGGAAGCTGTTTCATTCTTCCAGCGATGCTGATTGTATGGGCCATCGCCTGGGCCTATGTTCGTTATCGTTCGCTTCCTCAAGTTGCCGGCATTCTTTATGGGGTCAAACCCGTAATCATCGCAGTCGTCGTCCAGGCGATCTGGTCACTGGGGCGCACTGCGCTCAAAACAAAAATGCTCCTGTTAGTGGGCATCGCCGGTGTAATCCTTACGTTTCTCGGAATTCATGAACTCATAATTCTGGGCGGTGGTGGTTTGCTGTTGTTGCTCTTCAGTTTGATCAAGCAGAGAAGTCTTAAGGCAAACATGAGCGCGGTACTTTCAACTTCGCCTCTTGCGTTTCTCTTTCAATCTGGCGTGGCCTCAACCGCCGCGGCGACGTTCAGTCTCTGGTGGTTGTTCGTATTTTTTCTGAAGGTAGGTTCCGTGCTTTATGGCAGCGGTTACGTCTTACTCGCGTTCATTCGTGCAGATTTAGTCGAGCGCTGGCATTGGTTAACAGAATCGCAATTACTTGACGCGATTGCTGTCGGTCAGGTAACGCCTGGTCCAGTCTTTACCACCGCCACCTTTGTTGGGTATGTGCTCGGAGGATCAAAAGGGGCCGTCGTCGGCACGCTCGGAATTTTTTTACCGGCTTTCGTTTTCGTCGCGCTGAGCGGACCACTTGTTCCGAAGATTCGAAAGTCACCAACCGCCGCAGCCTTTCTTGACGGTGTTAATGCCGCAGCTATGTCACTTATGTTAGTCGTCACCTACCAACTCGCCCGCGCTGCACTGATCGATGTAACTACAATTAGCTTGGCTGTGATTAGCGCCTTCCTGTTAATTCGTTTCCGCCTAAACTCAGCATGGCTAGTTCTGGGGGGAGCAGTTGCCGGCTGGCTCCTTTACGTAGGTTGATGATTAGGATTCATTGACGATTCTCAGTCCGATCCATAGAATCCTCAAATCTTGCTGAAGCCAGTATCATTTGCACCCGTGAACCGGTTTATTTAGCTACCACGCATTACCGATGGCTGGTTCTGAGAGTTTCAACGAGCATAACAAACATCCAAAATCGTTGCGGCGCAGCGAAAGTCACTATCGCGCCGTTGCCGAAGCCACAAGCGATGGCATCATCACCATCAATTCTGAAAGCACCATCCTGCTCGTCAATCCCGCTACGGAAAAAATTTTTGGCTACACAACCAAAGAACTGCTTGGCCGGCAGCTGACGATGCTGATGCCCGAGTATTATCGCCACCTCCACCGCCAGGGTATAGGGCGTTACGTCGAGACAGGAAAGAGACATATTGAATGGGGCGCAGTCCAGCTGCCTGGTCTGCATAAGAGTGGCGAGGAAATTGCCCTGGAAATATCTTTCCTGGAGTTTATTAAGGACGGCAAACGCTTCTTTACCGGCATCGTGCGCCCAGTACGCGAACGCAATCACACGAGGCAAGTGATTCGAGACGATCCAGAATTGCTGTCGGCGATAGTTAACCAGACGAGCGTCGGTATTTCAGTCGTAGATACTCAAGGGCGCTTCACGTTTGCGAACGAAAAATATTGTCAGATTGTTGGTCGTACGAGTGACGAATTGCTCACAATCAAAATGGCGGACATCACCCATGAGGACGATCGACGTGACAACCGATTGTTGTTCGAGAATGCGGTTGCTAATGGTAAAAGCTTCGAGATAGAAGAGCGATACGTGCGACCGGACGGTACCTATGTGTGGGTACACAACTGCGTGACCGTACTACGCGACGCTAATGGCGAGCAATGGGGTGTAATGGCTGTCACGTTAGACCTCGCTAGTAGCCGGTCTATTCGTATCGAAGAGCCACGAGTGGATCGACTTTAGCTGCACGGCGAGCGGGTAACCAACAGGCGATCAAGGCAACCAGAATCAGCAGCAACCCGATTACGATCAAGGTCAATGGATCGATCAGGTTTACTCCGTAGAGTTGCTCAGTCAGCTGTCGCTGCCAGGTACGCGGCCCGAAATATCGACTCTCGAGCAACCGCTTCAATGCATATCCCATCAATACCCCGACTCCCAGTCCTAAGAGGACCAGCCTCATTCCTTGCCAGATTACTAGTCTCAGGACGTTTTTTACTTGTGCTCCAAAAGCCATCCGAATGCCAATCTCTTTTGTGCGTTGATTAACGGAATGGGCCAACACTCCGAAGAGTCCGATGGCAGCCAGCAAGAGTGCCAATCCGCCGAAGAAACCCAATAGCCGCGCGTAAAGGCGTTCTTTTCCGAGAGTGGCCTGAGTGCGCGCGACTTGCGTGCCCACTTGAGTAACCGGAAGATTGTTATCCAGATCGCGCACGAGCTGACGTACGCTGGCCACGAGCGCGGTTGGTTCGCCTGCCGTTCGCACGAGGAAATGCATCTCGCCGATGGTGTCGCCTTCCTGTTGCCAGGGTGTGTAGAGGAGTGGCTTGATCTCTTCGCGCTGGCTTTCGTACTTGGTGTCCGCCACCACTCCAACGATCTCGACTTCCCGGTTGCCATTAAGGAACCTGATGTGCTTGCCGAGTACCTCTTGTTCGGGGAAGTACTGGTCCACGAATGTTTTATTGACAATGGCGACGAGGGGCGAGTGCCCATCGTCATTCGCGGTAAATCCTCTTCCTTGCAGGAAAGGAATCTCCATCGTCGCAAAATAATTCTCGCGAACCATCTGCCGCATCATCTCGTGGTCCGCCGCAGTTTCTTCCGACTCGCCGGGAAGCAGAAAGTCGTTAAACCAGTTCTCGTTAGCGATCAATCCGACGCGTGCAAATGTTGCTGAACGCACACCGGGTGATTGATCCAGTCTGGCAAAGAGTTGTTGATAGAACTGCAGCAACCGTTGGTTTTTGTAACCGCTGGCCTCTGGTTGTAAACGGAAGACCAGCAGGTTGTCCTGGTTGAAGCCAAGATTGACTCGCTGCAGATTTGAAAGTGTTTTGACGAATAGTCCGGCACCGACGAGTAAGATGAATGAAACGGCCACTTGCAAAATGAGCAGCCCTTTGCTTAATGGCGACATACTTGCTGTCGCGCGGCGGCTTTGCTTAAGACTGCTGGTCAAATCCAGACTCGTCGCACGCCAGGCCGGGATCAAACCAAAGAGAAAGCCAGTCAAGATCGAAACCGCGAGCGTAAATAAAAGCACCCGCCAATTCAGGCTGAGTTCCACGCCGCTCGGTAAGAGTCCGGTTTCCTTATCAGTAAGCGCTACAAGCGCATTCTTTCCCCAAAAAGCAAAGAACACTCCAACCGTGCCACCCAGTATCGAAAGTAAAAGACTCTCGGTCAGTAGTTGCCGGATCAAACGCCAGCGTCCTGCCCCCACTGCGAGTCGAACACTGATCTCTGGACCACGCAGCCCAGCGCGTGCGAGCAGCAAGTTTGCCAGGTTAGCGCAGGCAATCAGCAACACCAACGCTACTACCATGAAGAGTCCATAGATCGTGGGTGCATAATCTTTGCGAACATCTGGCATGCCCCGGCTTCCGGATTCCGTCAGCAGTCGCGGATAATCTTTTGGAGCGAGTTGATCCGGCGTCCTTTGGTCAACTTTCCGTGGCTGAGGCATCGCCTCCAAAGCGGCGCGTTGAAATGTACCATTCAAACTTTCGCGTGCTTGCTCGTAAGTCGCACCGGGTTTGAGGCGACCCATTAGATTCAGCCACCACACGCCAGGCTCGCCGGCTGTGCCGAGCCTGCTACTCTCACCCTGCAAGAAGGGTTCATGTGCTAAGGGAATAGTGACTGAGGGTTGATAGTCGACTTGGCCAGTGCCGGTGAACGCAGCCGGAGTCACACCAATGATCGTAAAGGACTGCTTGTTTAGTAACAGTTGCTGACCGATAACTTCGGGATTCGCACCGAACCGCTCTTGCCAATACTGATTGCTGAGCACAACGACAGGAGCGGCGCCCGGTTGGTCATCTTCATCTGTGATCGCACGGCCTCGGCTCGGCTGCAGTTTTAGTCCGGCAAAATAGTTGCCAGAAACGGCTTGACCGTTAATGATCTCTGGCTGATCGCCAACTTTCGCGGTCAGGTCCCTGATGGGACCAAAAGCAAAGAGATCGCTGAGGGAGCTTTCCACACCTGCGTCGATCTGTCTCTGCTGCATCTTTTTAAATATGTCGTAGCGGAAGAGCGAAAGTCCGCGCATGTCTGCCGGCACATTCACATTCGATGTCCCGCTCATTCCTGTCGTTCTGAAACTACGTCCCGCCTGCCATTCAAAGACCAGGAGCCGGTCCGGTGCATCAACCGACAGGGTTTTTAGGAGTACGGCGTCTACTACGCTGAATAATGCCGTGTTGGCGCCAATGCCGAGCGCCAGAGACATGATCGCCACCATGCTAATTATTGGACTGCGGCGAAGCATGCGAGCTCCGTAGCCCAGGTCACGAAGAAATATCTCCAGGAATGGCAAACCGCGACGCTCACGATAGGTCTCTTTCACTTGTTCGACACCGCCAAATTTCCGTAGTGCCGCATAACGCGCTTCATCGGGATCCAGACCCTGTCGCTCTAGATCGTCGGTCTGCATCTGGAGGTGAGAGAGGATCTCGTCGGCCAGCTCCTGCTCGAGGGATCGTTTCCGAAACATGCCTCGCAGCCTAAAGAGAAAGGTCCGCAATCTGCTCATGGTTTATTTCTCCGAGGGACTGAGGAAGCGAGTCACTATGGCGGAAGTTCTGCGCCAGTCTTCTTCTTCCGCGATTAGTTGTTTCTGCCCTTTGCGGGTGATCGAATAGTACTTGGCGCGCCGATTATTCTCCGACACGCTCCATTTAGTTCTGATCCAGCCAAGCTGTTCGAGCTTTAGCAAGGCGGGATAAATGGTTCCCTGATTGAGTTCGAGAAGATCACCGCTCACTTGTTCGATGCGACGGGCAATTCCATAACCATGCAATGGTCCAAGCGTATCCAGCGTTTTGAGGATCAATAAGCTAAGCGTCCCCGGTAAGACTTCGTGCCTGCTCTTCGCCATTAAGGTCCAAGCTCCTGTTGATAATCAACAGGAGATTACAGTCAACACGTGTTGGTAGTCAACAGGGAGAAAACAGTGACGGTTTTTCGCAGTAGAAGGTGCCAACCTCTGAAGCTCACACGGGTTAGGCAAACGCGTAGGCGCGTGATAAGGTACACAGCGAACCGAGTTCCAATTGACTCTCTTCTCAGCTTGTCTGGAATCCCCCAGATCACCTGAAGTCAACAACCCTAACAATCTAAGGAGCTCCTAATGTTTACACGACACGTGATACTAAAACTAAAGCCTAACGCCAGTAACGAATTTGCCAATGTTGTTAAGAGCACAATTGTGCCACTCCTCGCCAAACAAAAGGGATTTCGCGATGAGATGACCTTTGTCGCGCTCGATCGCTCGGAAGCAATTGCTATCAGCTTCTGGGATTCGAAAGAGGACGCCGAGGCGTACAGTGCCGCCGCATATCCAGAAGTGCTGAAGGTTCTCGAAGGAATCGTTGAAGGAACGCCCAGAGTGGGAATAGCTGAACTTGTTACTTCCACGTTTCCGAAACTTGCCAACGCCAAAACCGTGTAAAAGCAGTCGCTAGCTCTACGTGAAAAAATCAAAGCCCCCGACTTTTTATCAAGCCTCACACGCACGAATGGAAGGACTTGAAATAATGAAGAAATTAATAGGGATGTCAATGCTCACCTTTGTTTTAGTTATGGCATCAGCAATTGCCACAGCACAAACGAAGGTTAAGCTAACTAATGAGCAGGCGTTGATAGCTTTAGACAAGGAGTGGACGGCCGCTGAGTTGCGGCTTAATGCCGATGATCAAAAGACTATCAGTCGCATCGTAGCTGACGACTACACTGGTACGACACCCTTCGGTCAAATCGAAAACAAGGCGCAGTACATCGCGGGACTAAAGGCCAGCTCGGACACCGACGTAGCCGACGAATACGTGGTCCACTTTTTCGACGGCGGCAAGCTGGTGATCATGTCGCACCGCGGTACAGTAAACGGAAAGCCGACCTACCGTAGTACACACGTTTGGGTGAAACGCGGAAGTAATTGGCAACTCCTCCAAAACCACGTCAGCAACATTGGTGCGCCGCCCATCGCTACCAACTAGGGAACTGATTGCTGCGTTAATTGATCTTGGGAACATTCAACGGGCAGTAAGTGATCATTTCACTTGCTGCCCGTACGTATTTTGAGCCTCAAGAGTCAAGTCGGTGGTTTTCGAGTTTCGTGTTTAGTTCGTGTGACTGTGTAGATCGTTCCTCTTTCCAGAAAAACAAGAACGATCCCCGAAGTCACACGAATCAACACGAACCAAAAATGCTTCCCAATCGAACCAGACATGCCTTTGAGGCTAAGCTTTTCTTGATAGCGTTCCGGACCATGGTTACGAATCACACTAACAACACAGTCAGATTACGCAAGCTCGCCGAGGTTATCGGAAAGCCATAACGCTTCGATGCTTGCATGTTCGAGTTAAGTATTTCTCTGCGCCGGCGCCCGCTTGGGAGATTCTTGTTCGATTCCCTCCAGCCACTTAAGTTCCAACTCCATCTGGGCAATAGCGAGTTTGAGCATCCAGACGGCCTCGTGATATGGGTGGCCCACCTCTTCGAGTACGTCTTTGAGGGTTGACTGTTCTTCAGCGAGCTTATGCTCGAGGAATTTGTGACGCTGCCTTAATTGTTTTTGAAACGCCTTCGGTCGAGCCTGCCATGAGAGGGCCAACCAGGTAAGAAACGGCTGGTGAACTTGAGTACTGGTCCAATGTGACTCCTCAAGTGCGTCGGCCAGCCGCTTGCGACCGGATTCGGTTGTGTCGAGCACGCGGCGCTCCGGTCCGGCCGAGGGCGAGCCTTCAACCGTGACCCGAATAAATCCAAGCTCAGTCAATTTGTCGAGCGAATAGTAGATCTGGGGCCGCGACACGGCGGCCCAATCGCGTATTTTTCGATCCTCGAGTGTTGCATTCACTTCATAGCCATGCATGGGACGCTCGGCCAGCAGGCTGAGAATCACCAGGTCCGCGATCGTCAGTCGCAACCCGCCGGGACCTCCACTCTCCGTCCTTCTCATTTTCTTCTTGACAGCTCTCTTCATGCACATTACTATACACTAGTCTAATTTAGACTAGAAAGGAGAAAAAATGCGAAACAAAGTTAGGAAGCAGGGAAAGGCAATAGCATTGGCAGCGACGGTCGGATTGGCGTTGGTGACCTGGACCGCGTTTACCGCGGCGCACACTGAACAGAGGAGAATAACGATGATCAATAAATCAACACCCATACTACATGTAAAGAGCGTCGAACCCAGCTTGAAATTCTGGACCGAACGCTTTGGCTTCAAAAAGACGATCGAAGTTCCCGAAGGTGATCACCTTGGCTTTGTGGCGCTGGAAAATGGGAGCGTCGAGGTGATGTATCAAACGTACTCTGGAATGCAGGCTGACACTGCCAACCCGCTGGCCAAAGCCGTGGACCAGGGCCCGAGTTTCCTATTCATGGAAGTGGCAGATATCAACTCGGTCGCTAACGCCTTAAAAGGTGCGGAGGTCGTTCAACCGATTCATGAAACTTTCTACGGTTCAAAGGAAATAGTAGCCAAAGAGCCCGGCGGGCATTTTGTGATCTTTGCGCAAATGCCAGTCCATTAAGTAATGTTACGAGTCAACTCTGCACCCAGAAAAGGAAGTTGAAGATGCGATTTGACTGCGGACGATTAAGTTGTCTCTTGATACTGATATCGGTGTTGGCACCTGTAACTCTTGCCCAACGGGCGAGTTCCTCGACTCCGGCGGCAGCCGACGCGAATCCTACGGCCATACTCGCTCGTGCAAAAGAGGTAATGAGGTTTGCCAGAGCGAACCATTCGTTGGTCCATTACCGCGCTGTCGCAGCATCCGAACAAAACTATCAGTCGGACCGAACGTATCCGCCATTCTTTTCTGCGATGGAAGTAAAAGAAGCGTGGCTCGATCCACGGAGCGGAGTCGAGCGGGTGAGCACTCAAACTACATTTCCCGGTGGTGGTCCGCCGCCGCAGGTCTCATTTACAGATCAGGCGCATGCGTATGCATTGGTGAAGGAACAAATGAGACTGCTGCCGCGGCCGTCCATGCAGTCGAGATATTTGAACCCATGGAACGTAATCGCCGATTGGGTCGCAGCAGGCGACGCTCGCTTCGCCGGTAAAGGGGAGTACCGCGACTATCCTCGTATTGTGCTGGCGCGCCTGACGTCGGACGGCGAGCAACGCTTGTTTGTTGACCCGAAAACCGGGTTTCCGCTGAAGCTCGACTTGGACGAAAAGCATTACCTCTGGGGACAACGCCATATCGAATACGTCTATACCAATTGGACTCTAAGCGGTGATGTGATGCTGCCGGGGTCCAGTTTCAGACTTGCTGACGGCAAGACCGAGATTTCACAGACATTCGGCGACGTCGAGATAATCGCACCTGATACCGCACCGTCGCTTTCGCTGCCGGAAGGGCCGGCGCCACCCGCTGATACATTGCCTCGTTTCCTGCAACCACTTGATTTGAAGGTTGTGCAAGTTGGGCCAAAAACCTACTTGCTTTCAAATCCTGGCTACACTGAGGCAGTGACCAGGATCGGAAACGAGGTTTTTCTTTTCGATGCCACACAAGGCGAAGAACGAGGCCGGAAAGATGCAGAGGCAATCGCAAGGCTGTTTCCGGGCAAACTCAAGGTGACGGTGGTTGTCACCGATTTGGCCTGGCCGCACATTGCTGGACTGCGCTATTGGGTCGCGAGTGGGGCGACGATCATTGCGCACAAGGCGGCGCGAGAGTTCCTGCAATCGGTTATCGCTCGACGTTGGACTCTCGCACCCGACTTGTTGGAGCAACGACGTAAGACGACTCATTTAAAGTTCGTCGGAGTTGATGGTCCATACAGCTTGGCGGGTGGGGCGATCAGTTTGCATCCGATTGATGGCATAGGCAGCGAAGTTGCGCTGATTGGATATTTGGTGTCAGACCGTTTCCTGTGGGCCTCGGACTACATCCAGACCGTGTCACAACCCACCTCGTATGCCTCGGAGGTTTGGCGTGCCGTCAAGCGTGATGGTTTAACACCCGAACGCACTGCGGCCGAACACCTGCCGCTAACGCCGTGGTCAAAGATCGAGGAGTTACAAAAGTAAGCTGAGCTCCTACACATGAGTCTGGATAGGTAAACTAACGGCGCTCTTCACCCGGATGATACGCAGCTTCAAGATTAGCGCGAATGTCTTTCAGGTTGAGCCATGCTGGTTTGAATTCTCCGCGCGTATAGAGAGCGGCCTGGTCCATGTAATGCTTACTTTTCGGGTCGCCACTGGCGCCAAAAGTGTGGATCGATAACGCGCGTACCTGAGGTCCAAACTCGACTACACTAATGTAGGTCCCACCAGCGACGCCGTACCGTCGCTTCTGTCCTTGCGCGGGTGCGGCATAAAACGTGAACACTGCACCGTCGTTGCCGTTGACGCCCCTAACCGGCAGACTGGGCTTCGAGTCTTGAAACTCTTCCTCCTTGCTTTCATCGAGACGTTGCAGCCGGTTAAGTTCGCCCCACGTAACTTTCCAGGTCCCAAAATCTCGATCAAGAGCGGCAACTACTTCAGTAAGAGCTGATAACTGTCGTTCGGGCGTTAGGGTCTCTGTGCGATCTCTTGATACACGGTCATGCCAAAGACTGAAGAGCGTCATTGCAATCGAGTCGTTGGAGCTCCGACGGTCCCAGCGGACCAGTTCGTCGTAGATTCCACGCAGCTGCGCGTCTGAGTTTGCTTCAAGCTTCTCTTTGAGTGAAGTTAGAAGCCCTGGCAAGCGCTTGCCGGCGCTCATGACGCGCGTGTCGAACGCCAGGCGCCGCCAGTCTTCAAACGTGAAGGTTGCGCTGCCCGAAAGGATCTCGCGCGAGATCGCGCCGCGAGGGTTATCGCCTTCCTGGACCATGTAGGTCGGAAACTGCTTGGGATCGGGATTGCCATCACTCGTAAGTAGAAAAGGTGTGGTGTTGCAGTTTTGCATCCACCCGGTCTTCGGGCTTGTAAGTTGAGGCAGCTCAGCCAGACTGTGATAGCCCTGCCATTCTGTAGCTGGGTCGCTTCCATCCAGCGGTTTGCTCCAGTCAAATCGTGGATCGCGTCGCGGCACAGCGCCGTTGTACAGGTACCAGGTATTACCCTGGCGGTCTGCATACATCACATTGCCAAAGAGCATGTTGAGCGGAGTCATCGCGCGTTTAAGTGCGTCGAGCGATTGCGCGCGAGTCATGTCATACCATTCGCGCAGCCAACCATCTGCCTCAAACTTTGACATGCGTAGCGCTAGTTGTTTCCCATCACGTTCTCCAAGGATCGGGCCATGATGAGTTTTGCGCATCGTGAAGCGTCGAGCCTCCACACCTGCCGCAGACTTAACTTTTATTTCTTCGATGTGTTCCGTAGCCAGCCGGTATCCGTTTCCGTACTTGTAGGCAAGTGGGCGAACAGGATCGTCAAACGTTTCCAAGTAGACATCCGTCAGGTCCGCGGCATTGTCAGTGCTCACCCAGCCGCCGTTTTCGTTGTGTCCGACGTAGGGAAACGGAAATCCAAATCGTGTGTAGCCGGTGAAATTCCACCCCTCGTCGCTATGAACGTGACCTTCGTAAACCTGACCCGGACCGAAGAAGGGAAGGTGAGGGTTGATGAAAAGCATCGCGTGACCGGTAGCGCTTTTTGATGGCCCAATGACCCAGCCATTAGAACCGGTATGGGCTCTTAGATCGTTGTCGAATGCGGCAGTTTGTAACTGGAGCGGACGTAGATTCGGATCTCGCGCAAAGCCGTTTTGGTAATAGTTATAACGAATGAAAGCGAGTGGGTACCACGGTTCTATCTTCGTGAGCAGGCGCGGGTGTACTTCCGGATGACGAGCGAGGTAGTAGTTGAAACCCGCGGTAAAAGAGTCACACAGCAAGCGCATCTGCGGGTCAAGTCGTGCGTATTCCTCTCGCGCCAGCCTGGTAATTTCGAGTTCGTGGTTGAGCCGATCTTCATCCAGACTCTTCTCACCGTAGACCTCAGCGGCTCGACCCAAAGCATTGACGTAGTTTTCTTCGACGCGCCAGAAGTTGTCCTCAGCTTGAGCGTAAGCGAACCCAAACACAGTGCTGGCATCGGTACGTCCAAAAACATGTGGTACTCCGTAAGTGTCACGATAAATAGTGACCTGGCGAGCGAGATTTTCTTGCGAGTTGCTTATCTTGTTCTTATTTGCAGGTTCGCTTTTGTTGGTCTGATTCTTTAAGTCTGCATTTGCCGGGTACACCCAGAAAAATAGGATCAGGAAGATTGTTAAAGCCAGTAGGTGTGATTTAGGGCGTAGTGATGCGCTCATATCGTTACCGGGGCGATGGAGTTAAATCTGATTCTGCCACAGTGCTTTCCGGCCGTGAAGGTAATACGCGTCTACTGTGAACCGGTTTGGCAAGCGGCGGATGGATCGCGGGGTGACGGAGAGAACCGCAGAGTGACGCCGAGCAAAGATGACGAGCCGCCTCACCCGCTAAACTTCCGCAGTTAAGGCCACCTTGATCGCGCCGTCAGTGCGATCCGCGAAGAGTGTGAATGCTTCCTGGGTGAGGCTGAGAGGAAAAGTGTGCGTGAGCAACGGTGCTACAGCAATCACGCCGTTCGAGATCATGTCTACTGGGGTAGTTCACTACCGCAGATTGAGCCTGCCTCGAGTTGGATCAGAATCTCGCCTCATTAATTTCTGGCCTCGGGATCTCAATCATCTCGAGACGCCGTGCAGCCGTGATCTGTCCGGCCAGCATTCTAGTCATGATGGTTAACGTCTCTTCTCATCTTCCTCGTTCGCTCGCAGCCTGATTTGTAGACCAAGGGGATGATACACCGAATTCATTAGTAAGTTCTGCGTTGATAATTTTTGATTAACCAACCCCATACGAATTTAGATTGTTTCTGGAATAGGTTCCCGGAAGTGAAGAAGTTTATCTTTCTTTTTTCTTTCCATTGTTTGTCTTTTGTGCGTTCACCACAATTAGCGATATGAGAGAGAATTCGAAATGATATCTTTCAATTAAAGCCTGAATATCTGGATTTCAGCTGCGTAGGAATTGGAGGTTATATGAATCAAAGAGAATCGTCTCAAACATCAACTCAGGTTAGGTCGAACTCATCGGAAGCGGAAAGCGTTGTCTTGGGTCTTTGGGGTGTTAGGTATCAAGTGAAGGACGTGAGTCGCTCGATCGACTTCTACACAAAACAACTTGGTCTCAAGTTAGATATGAAAAACCTTCCTGCTTTCGGTCAGGTCTCCGGTAACAATTTCAAACTTATCCTAAGTGGTCCCGGTGCCTCCGGTTCCCGTGTGATGCCTGATGGTCGTCCGCAAGAACCAGGTGGATGGAATCGGATAATTCTGCAGGTCAAAGACTTGCCCACTCAAATTGAAGCGCTGAAAAAGAACGGCATGCATTTTCGGAATGACATGGAGGTCGGCCCAGGCGGCAAGCAGATCCAGTTGGAGGATCCCGACGGCAACCCAATTGAGTTGTTTGAGCCAGCAACCGGCGGATGATGACAGTCTTTCCTTCGACAATTAAATCAGAATGCGCTCTCGATTAGTTGTCTAGAAATAGAACTGAAATCGACTCTGCAAAAACTGCGTATTGCCTTTGAGGTCGAATCGATGCAAACGGCCGTACCCATAATTGAACTCTAAGCGAAGATTCTGTGAGAGGTACCAGTTTACCTGCGACGTGAATCTACCGAACGTTCCTCCTTGCACAGTCTTATCGTTGAAATCGCTCCGTGTGTATCGAAGCACAAGTTCCCATGCACCGGGTCCACCTTCAAAAACACTCCGCTTGGGATCGACGGCTCGAAAGTAGCCTCCCGCGGTGTTGTAAGGACGCGTGGCGTCGTTGAAGAGGTAGCTCATGATGACGTCACCTCCATGGAACGTGGGATTGCTTTTCGAATTAGACGATACAAACACCCACCAGTATTCATTTCCAAAAAACCATCGCTTCCCGCGATAGTAAGCTTCAAAGCCTGCCATGCGTGTGGAGGTGGATTCGAACGCTCCGGTATCGATGAAATAAGGAGCAACATTCGAC
>DATIBX010000347.1:0-4997 GCA_035457105.1 Pyrinomonadaceae bacterium | reverse complement strand
CGCACCGGCTTTGCTCATCTTTTCGAGCACATGATGTTTCAGGGTTCAGCAAATGTGAAGAAATTTGAGCACGCTAAGTTCATCGAGGCAAACGGTGGCAGTCTGAATGGACACACCGATTTCGACTATACAAATTACTATCAGACTCTACCGAGCAATCGAGTGGAGACAGCATTGTGGCTTGAGTCTGATCGCATGCGTTCGTTGGACATCAGCGATGAGAATCTTAAGAACCAACAGAACGTCGTCAGTGAAGAAGTTCGGGTTAACGTCCTGAATCAGCCTTACCAGTTTTTCGAGTGGATCGAACTCTGGAAAAACGCCTTCACCAACTGGAATAACTCACACAACGGCTACGGCGAGTTAGACGAGATAAACGCCGCTACCATTGAAGACGTTAGAAGTTTTTTCAAGACTTACTACGCTCCAAACAATGCAGTCCTCACTATTGTGGGTGACATTGACGCCAATAACATTAAGAAGATGGTCGAGAAACATTTCGGCAATATCGCTTCGCAACCAATGCCAGCGCGAGCCGACCTATCCGAGCCAGCGCAAACTAAAGAGAAGAGAGTTTCGCAGACCGACAAGCTTGCTAACTTGCCGGCGCTTGCGACTGGCTATCACATCCCGGCCCAGAACTCTCCAGACTTCCCCGCGATGGCCCTCCTGGTCCAAATACTGCAAGGTGACGATAGCTCACGATGGTACCAGCGCCTGATAAAGGATAAGGAATTGACCCTCGATCTCACCGGCGGCTTGAACTACTTCGGAAACGAGTTTGATTACAGTGGTCCAATGGTGATGACGACACGCACCACCTATAAGCCCGGCCATACGGCGGATGAAGTGTTACGCGAGATGGATTCCGTAATCGCTGAAATTACCACGAAGGGCATCACTGACAAGGAATTGGCTGACGCTAAGATTCGTTACCGTTCGAATTTTTATTCGCAGGTGGAATCAGGTTACGGCAAGTCACACATGCTCGCGGTCCTGGCTCTCTTCCGCGACGATCCGGGCCAGATTAATTCCCTGTTGACGCCATTCGAAAACGTCACTGCCGCCCAAGTGAAAGCCGCGGCCGCCAAATATCTGGTAGCGAGCAATCGAACCGTTGTCGACCGCGTTCCTGAAGCCAAGACTCAAACCGGTCAATAGTGCCACTTACGCGTGAGGCAAACCCTTTGACGAAGTTCCATATGAAAGGTACTCAAATGAGATTTCTTTTATCTGCCGTCTTACTATCGATCGTAGCTACTGCCAGCCTGGGCCAACAAAAAACTCCGCCGCCACCCGAACCGGCCCGGCCTTTGAATCTTCCAAAAATTACCGAGAAGAAGCTGGCTAACGGGTTAACCGTCGTGCTGGCTCCTCTTCCTAACGTACCTAAGGTTTCCGCGATGCTTACTTTTCGTGCGGCCACGAACGGGACGGATCGGGCCGAGCATCCAGGAATAGCGCAGATAGCCGCGGGAGTGGCCAATGAAGGAACGACGTCGAGAACCAGTAAACAGATCAAGGAAGAATTGCGCTCCATCGGTGGTTCACTTGGCTTTGGTAGCGACGCGGACTCGACCACGATGACTGCCACCTCATTATCGGAATTCTCGACCCGGATGTTCGACCTGATGAGCGACGTCGCGCAACACGCGTCGTTTCCTGACAGCGAAGTTAAGCTGGCCCAGGAAAATACGATTCAACAGATCAGGGCCGGCCGGGCCAATCCTGGCTTCCTGGTGAACGAGAGATTTCAGAAAGCAGTGTTTGGCAATCATCCTTACGCGTTCGTCGTCCCGGATGAAAAGTCGATCAACGCTTTAACCAGCGCCGACCTGAGATCCTTTGCGGCTAAATACTACATACCAAACACCGCACACCTTATCGTTGTGGGCGACATCGATCCTGACAAAACCTTCGCCGAAATTGAGAAGGCCTTCGGCAGTTGGAAGAGTGGTACCGTTCCTCCGGAGGAGAATCCGCCTCTACCGACGCGGGAAAAACGTCAAATCTATTTTGTGAATCGCCCCGGCTCGATCCAATCGGCCATCTACATCGGCAACGTAAGCATTCCGAGGAATAACCCCGACTACTTTGCGATCCGCACTGCTGACACAATTTTCGGAGGATCATTCTACTCGCGACTGACTCGCAATATTCGAGAGAGCAAAGGCTACACTTACTCACCTTTCAGCGCCTCTAACACACAGGCAAAGGCCGGGTCAGTCGTCAGCGGAGCTTTTGTTCGCAACGAAGTAACTGGTCCAACACTGCTCGAGATATTTTATGAGTTAGACCGGATGCGTGTCTTACCTGTGACGAGTGAAGAGTTGGACGCGGCCAAACAGTTCAGCACCGGGAACTTTTCGGTTGAGCTCGCGAGTCAACTCGGTCTTGCCGGACGAATAAATACAATCTACACCTATGGACTGGACAAAAACTTCATCAATGATTTTCGTCCAAAGATCGAAGCTCTGACGCCGGCTGACATTCAACGAGCTGCCGCCAAGTACTACGATACTTACCGCGCCGCTGTTGTGATTGTCGGTGATTGGGACAAAGTGAAGGACCAGGTAACGCCGTTTGGTGATGTGACGATGTACGACTCAGAGGGGAATGTCATAACAAAGTAGGTGGCTGGTGTAAGACTCTATTGGCCATTCGTCATTTTCATTTCTCATCCGGGCGATCACGGGAGGCTCAACTCGCTAGAATCCCGCAGTTGGGAAGGGTGGCAAGTTGATCACTTGGACCATCCATGCCAACTGCGGGATTCTGGAAGGCCTCAATTTCAAATTACGAAAACAGTTGGATGAGATAGGTATTCGCGTCATTCAGCCATATCCCAACATCTCTCATGGCGCTGGTCACAATCAGCACAAGTTGATCTCCCAATATGAGTGGGGTCAGTGCCACCATGATCGAGGACACCAGTAGCAGGTTTGACGTGGCGTCAGAAAACTCAATTCGTTTCATCATTTTCGAAGTCCTCTCGAGCAATAATTAAGAGCTTATCTTCAGAGGTATCTTTCCCGAGTTGAACCTGAAATAGCAGTTCAGCCGCACGGAACTTGGGGCCAGAGAGGGAGAGTTCATCAGCGGCTTAAGGGCCGCCGATGATCCATGCTGGCAAGCAGTGTGCCCCCGTTTCAAGGCGCGCGACTCCCTACAGGTAAGCCTCGTAGATGCTGAAGTTATGAGTGTTTTGTGCCCGCATTGATGGCTACAAGTTGATCGGTCAAGGCAGTCATACTGGCGACTCGGGTTTGCAACTTGACTGCAAGTCTCCCCTTAAATGTCCGACAAGCTTTAGAGCCTTTTGCAAAAGTCACTAACGAGAATAGCTATTTGAAAAAAAGAAAAGACACAGTGACGGACGATGACGCTCAAGCTGAAAGGGACACATTAACTCCGACCGCCAAGCTAAAGCATGTCGGACATTCATGAGGCAATAGTGTGCCTTTGCGGTCGCTTGCGCATCTAAGCGATTAGCGTTAAAGATAAATATAGCCGGTGAAGAGTTTTCGCCGTGGTAATTTTTAACAAGGGGAAATATGGAAAATACGTTTCAAACGCAGCTTGATTCTACTGCGGCTTTTCTAAGCAACAATATCGAGTCTGAACAAAATCAATATTCACAAGAAGCAAACACACACGATTACGAATTATTTGACGCTTATTCTCGAGCGGTTATTGAAGCCGCCGAAAAGATTAGTCCTTCCGTCGTTTATATCGAAGTAAATCGCAACCTCAAAGAGTCACGCTCGAACGGCCGTCGCCCTTCGCGCCAAACTGGCGGTAGCGGCTCGGGATTTATCTTCACTCCTGACGGTTTCATCTTGACCAATAGCCACGTCGTGGATGGAGCTAAGAAAATTGAAGTGGCACTAACCGACGGACGGCGTACTGATGCTCAGCTAATCGGTGACGATCCTCATACAGATCTGGCCGTAATCAGGATCAGCGCGCCGAATGTCGTTCCCGCTCAACTGGGAAGCTCGCAGACTATACGGGTCGGGCAATTAGCGATCGCCATCGGTAATCCGTATGGCTTTCAATATTCCGTGACTGCCGGCGTAGTCAGCGCTCTGGGAAGATCCTTACGCGCCCAATCCGGACGGCTGATGGATGGAGTTATTCAGACAGACGCCGCTCTCAATCCAGGCAATTCCGGTGGTCCGCTGTTGAACTCACGCGGCGAGGTGATCGGCGTCAACACTGCGATGATTCTTCCCGCACAGGGCATCTGTTTTGCCACCTCGATCGATACCGCCAAGTTTGTCGCTGGACGATTGATCAGAGATGGTCGGGTTAGTCGCAGCTACATTGGGATAGCAGGTCAGAACGTGCCGCTACCGAGGCGGATAGTCCGCTACTATCACCTCCCAGTCGAGACCGGCGTACTTGTCGTTTCCCAGGAAAGTAACAACGGTGAGGCGAAAGATCAAACTACCAATCCGGCAGTAGTGGCAGGACTGTTTCCGGGTGACGTCATTATCGGATTCGATAACCAGCCAATTCGCAGTATTGACGACTTACATAAACTGCTGACTGACGAACGAATTGGCCGCAAGACTCCTTTAGTAGTAATCCGTGGCACCCAGAAACTCGAACTTGAGATAGTTCCGCGCGAGGGTGTCTAACCGTTTGCGAGGGTCGGTAATCAGAGGGTCGGAACGTAATCGTTCTGACCTTGTCTTTTTTAGGGTCAAGACTTCGTCTCATTCTCCCCATGCTTTAGCTGGGCCGCCTCTCATTCTCCCCATGCTTGAAGCTCGGGGGTCCAAAGAATCTATTAACCGTTTCAACGGTTTTCACTGCCCAAGGGTTATCTCTGAGTGGAATCATGAAACCGTTAAAACGGTTAGAGGACTTAAGGTGCAGCCTGGACCCAAGCTAAAAGCTTGGGGAGAACGAGAGGTGGCCAAAGGTAAAGCTGGGGGAGAAATAAGAAGTCTCTACCTCCGAACATGCATTTTCGCCGCAAAGTACCGAGA
>DATIBX010000346.1:0-12725 GCA_035457105.1 Pyrinomonadaceae bacterium | reverse complement strand
AGCCAAACCGGAAATGCTTGTGCCGGCCTCCGTCGTTTTCCGCCGGCCTGGCCGTCCGGTGGATCTCAGGAACCCATACGAGTGGTGGACCTATGTTCCGGGCGCTAACTGGCGGCGGCCCCTTGGTCCAGATAGCTCTTTAAAAGGATTGGCTAAACACCCAGTGGTCCATGTTGCTTACGAGGATGTCGAAGCGTACGCAAACTGGGCGGGGAAAGAATTGCCGACGGAAGCTGAATGGGAGTTTGCTGCGCGAGGTGGACTGGAACGAGCCGATTACGTTTGGGGAGACGAGTTCGAACCTGATGGCGTTGCGCTCGCTAACACCTGGCAAGGAGACTTTCCCAACGAGAATCTTTTAACGGACGGGTTTGAATGGACCGCACCGGTTGGGTCATTTCCGGCCAACGGCTACGGCCTGTACGAGATGAGCGGCAATGTCTGGGAGTGGACAACTGATTGGTACCAGCAACACAGCGACATTCCGCAGAGTTGTTGTGGCTCATTCAACCCGCGCGGTGGTGAACGAGATAAGAGTTATGACCCTCGTACTCCGGGCGTGACAATTCCGAGGAGGGTCATGAAGGGCGGTTCGTATCTTTGCGCTCCAAATTACTGTCAGCGTTATCGGCCGGCCGCGCGGATGGCCCAACCGGTTGACACTTCGACCTGTCATTTGGGTTTCAGGTTGATTGTTAGGGGTTAGAGGTCAGGGCCAGAGTGCTCAAAGGTCAAAAACCAAAGACCAAAGTTCAAAGACCCAGGACCATAGACCCAACCGTTTGGAGCGTCCAATGCTGATCCAATTCCTTGACGAAGCGGTGAAAAGTTCACTTCATTCGCCAGCCGATGTCGGCATCGAAGAAACGCTCGGTAACTTTGTCTTATGGATTAAGCTGGTTGTCGAGATGATTGGTGCGCTGTTGATCGCAGTCGGCGCTGGTCTCGCTCTTTCCCGGCTCGTGAAGGTCTTTCTAAAACCGTCTCTCGGAGGATATGAAGGTACTCGTCTTATCCTGGCAAGATTCTTATCATTGGCACTGGAATTTCAACTTGCAGCCGACATTCTCGCCACAACTGTTGCCCCCAGTTGGGCCCAGATTGGTAAACTTGGCGCGATTGCAGTCATTCGAACCGGGCTTAATTATTTTCTCGCGCGCGAAATCAAAGAAGAAGAAGACGCAATCGACGCCGAAAATGTAGCATCTTAAACTCTCCTCTGGGCCAACACACAAATGCACCAAGACGTGACGCAGTCCATAGCGGATAATTCACGAACTCAACGAATCTGCCTTGTGATCCTGACAGTTATAGTAGTCGGTTTCGCGCTCTATTTCATGAGGCCTGTATTACTACCACTCCTATTTGCTCTCTTCCTTTATCTTTGCTTGACGCCGCTGGTTAATCTTCAGCATGAGCGGTTGAAGTTTCCTTATGCTTTATCTTTGGCCAGCACCGCGTTGATCGGTACTCTTGTGCTGCTGCTAGTGATCTTGATTGCTGCTTCATCAGTGACCCAGATGGCGGCGGATTTAAATACTTATCAAAATCAGTTGAACGCACTGGTCGAGCGCATTTCGAGCGCGATACCAGCTGAAAAAATCGGAGGCTATGAAGTCAAAAATTACTTGCAGATGTCGGAAGGAACGATCAGTAGTTTCATCTCCGGAGCAGTATTCGAATTTTCGAGCTTGATATCAAACAGTGTTTTCGTTGTCATTCTCACCGTCTTTATTCTCGTGGGACGTCCTCAAACTAAGAGTGAAGGACTGCTAGGTTCTCTTGAACTTCAGGTGCGGCGTTACATTAGCGGCACAATCACACTGTCGTTGCTTACAGGTTTACTCATCGCCCTGACCTTGCTGCTCCTGGGCGTTAGATACGCGATGGTGTTTGGGTTGTTTGCTTTCTTATTGAACTTTATTCCGCTTATTGGCCCAGTGGCAGCGACGTTGTTGCCGCTACCAATTGTTCTCCTGAGTCCTGATCTTTCAGTTACCGCAAAAATACTAGCGGTTGCCATTCCGGCTGCGATTGAGTTCTTCATGGGCCAAATCGTCACTCCCCGCATTATTGGCAGATCACTGGCGCTTCATCCTGTTACGGTTCTCCTTTTTCTTCTGTTCTTCCAGATGATCTGGGGCGTTGGGGGCGCATTCATGTCCACACCGATTGCAGCTGTAACCAAAATTCTTTTTGAGCATTTCAAAGCCACGCAACCAATTGCCGGTCTACTCGCTGGCGACCTGAATGCGGTGCTCGATCGAGATTAGACTTGGAGTGCGCCAGCCCGGCGGCGCTTTCTTACCCTCGCTACTCGGTGCATGCCGAACAATATCTGTCATGTTTGACAGTTTCCCGATAAGTCAATCTAGGGTGTCCGAAAAATGCTAAGTTTGAAGGCTTACGGGGCGACGGCTTTATTATTATTCGTTACCCTTGTTACCTGTTCGATCGCACAGGCTCAAGAGACTGAAACTCGAAGGGAATTTTGGCCCGAACTGGACGTCTTCATACCACTAAAGCCAAGGTTTCGGTTGGGTATCACAGCGACGGTTACAAGGGTTGAGGAGACGAAAGAGGATACCGAGGCTTCAATTGGAGCCCACATCGATTTTACGCCTCGCAAAGACATAACCTTTCGTGCGGGTTATCGTTATGGGTTCTCACTGACAGATAGCAACTCGTACAAGGAGCATCGAATAATCCTGGAGCAAACCTATCGGCGCACTATTCCGCTCGCGATACTCTTAAGCGATAGAAATCGTGAGGAACTGCGCTTCTTAAATGGAAATTTCAGTGGACGATACCGAAACCGGCTAACACTTGAACGAGAATTCTCACTACGGAAACTTCGACTAACGCCGTACGCTTCTGGCGAAGTCTTTTACGACACCCGTTTTGACATCTGGAATAGAAATCGGCTGACTGGTGGCATTCAGGTGCCGCTGAAGCGCGGCTTCCCCATAATTGGTCTGCTTGATCCGGGGAGGATTGCGGTGCTGGATCTTTACTTGATGAGGCAGAACGACAGTCGTTCAGAACCGTCTCGGGTCGTTGGCTTCGGCGCGACTTTCAATCTCTATTGGTAGAGACCTAACCTTGGAGTGCGGTGGCCCGGCACCGCTTTGTTAAATAGCGACTAGTCAGGATAACAAAGCGCCGCCAGGCCGGCGCACTCCAAAAACGACCGGCGTACTGGCGGCTCATTAGTCGTCGATAATCTACTTACTAATCACACCACAGGCGATTCGATCACCAGAATTTCCAGAGGGGTCTGTTTTCATGTCATCGGCCTTAGCATGAACAACGATCGAAGTTCCGCCATTGCTATACAAGGAATGGTTATCGGTACCGAGATTAACTCTTGGATCTGTCACCGTAGAATTCGCCGTTCCATCAGGCTTAACCATGAAGTTATTCATGTCGCCTGCGTGTGGTCCCATCGGGTTCTTGGTTCCGTGTTGTTTTGAATCGGGATTGAAGTGCGAACCTGCGGTAGTGAAGGCTGGACCTTCACACTTGGCCATCTGATGAAAATGAATTGCATGCTCTCCGGGCGGCAGGTTCTTCAGATCCAACTTGATACGAACACCTTTTCCGCTTGGTATCAGCGTTGCCGTTCCGATGCTTTCGCCTTGAGCATTCTTCAGCTCGACGGAGACGGAATTCGATTGGGCGATCGCTATTGAGATTGAAAATGCTGCGAAAATGACAACTGTTGCCAGCACTAAGATCTTTGTTCTCATCTTTGGTTCCTCTAAAAAGTTTAAGGGTTATTTAGTCCGGACGCTGATCTGGCAGGGGAGCCCCGAACACGTCGTGGTCGCGTTGGTGCCTTCTTGGTTGCTTCCGAAGCAGACGTTTTCGCCGGGTTGTTTGATTGCGGGATAGGGCTTTCCGAAACCTGCGAGGCGAGAGGTACTGCCCGTGCGCTCTCGCGATAAACGTCGGCCTCTGCGTCCGCTATAGCAGTCTCCAGCCTGGTTTGACTCTCGGCCAAAATGCTCAGTTTGTTTTGTATCGCTACTCTTTGGCGCTCCAACTGTCTTCGCCGCAGCTCCCTCAAATCCTCGGGACGAGTACTTCCAACTCCGGCAAGACTGTTTTCGATGTTCTGCGGATCCATCTGGTCGTCGAGATCTTTTAGTTGGTCCTGCAATTCGAGTTGACGGGCTGTGACATCATCAAGCTTGAGCCGCAAATCCGCAGCCCGATCCTCTGCTAGCTCAGTAGCAGTTTGGGCTCGAACCTCGATAGAACCCAAAAGAGTGAAGCCGAGAAAACCCAGGACCACCACGTTGAGCAGCCTTGATAAGCTATTGTCTTTCATACCCAAGATATCAGCAACTTCAAGACCATACGAATCCACCAAAACAGACCAAACCCAGGTTGAAAGTGCGCTGCCGGAAGTAGGTCCTGCGTACAGTACAAGTACAACCGGCGGTTTGTAACAAAACGGAAGTCGATGGTCCACTCAGAATGTTAAATCTCGAACGGCTGAAAACTAATGTTTGACAAGATACCTTTACAATTTTGTAAGACCTTCATTTCGCAGTCGGTCAAGAAATCGCATCGGGGCCGAATTTATTCATGGCCTGAGGCTTTTTGTCCCCTGGCTATCAACCTGTCGGAGCAGTAGCGGCGGCACTCCGTGGCCGCCCCCCACAACAGAGAGTCCAAACTATTCAAACCTGATTTAGCAGTCAGAAGCGCCAAGATAGTTGTAGAACCGTTGCAACCTGCCTGAAAGAAACAGCGGTGCATTCTTTCAACAGTCGAGCTGTACGCAATTCACAATACAAAACGAAGTGATGGGGCCTGTTGAAGAAAGAATTCCTCTCAAATGCAAAACAGTTCGAGCCTTTCTGATTTCGATACTTAATGTGTGCTGAGATCGTGTGTCGTGGTGCGTCGATCATTTGCAAGGTAAACGCAAAAGGCAGGTAACCAGAAGACGCTTTCAGTAGGTCAAGATTCTTTTTCTCCCCGGCCACCCAGCATTCACTCAATGAGTGGATAATGATTTTCTCAACATACCAAAGGGGGTTTTGAATAAGTAATGCACAAGTTCTCTAAATTCGCAGTGTGTAAGTTATTTCTCGGTCTGCTTATTACAGCTGGTTTTGTAATGGTTCCGGCTCTGGCGATCGGTCAGACTAGTGCGGAGCAAGCAACTCAAGGTGTCACAATAAGCGGAAAGGTTAAGACTGCATCAGCGTCAGCATTGGTAATCCTGGATAGCCAGAACGCCGAACAAACGGTAGTGATCGATGCGAAGACCAAGATTATAAAGGCTGGCAAGCCCGCTACGGCAGCCGACATCAAAGCAGATGATGCTGTCGTCGTGGTAGCAGCAAAAGGTGATAACGATTCGTGGACCGCGAAAACTGTCACCATAGGTTCTTGACCACCCATACACTTTACGCAACTTTGAGTTGAGGAGTAGCGCATGCTCCTCAACTTTATTTTTTGTCGGCGATAATTCGTGTTCTTTAATCATGCGTTGAGCGTATTATTTTTTTATCACAATCAAGGCCCATCTTTCCCTCTAGCCACTGTTTCTCAGCAGTTACGGCCATGAAGATCAAAGCTTACAAGTGGAACAAAAGTTGTTGACCATTAGTGTGTTTGATCTGGTCTGAAATTTATGACGAGGAAGCAGGAGGGTGCCATGGCCACTTACGGTAAGAAGGCTCAAAAGAAAGTCGAACGGGCAATGCACGAACGAAAGGCGGGTACGCTCAAGAGCGGTCGGTCCGGCAAGAAGGTGACCAGCAAGAAGCAAGCTATTGCCATTGGCTTATCTGAGGCTCGAAAAGAAGGCGCAAAGGTTCCGGCAAAGAAAAGCTCTTCCAAAAAGAGTTCTTCAAAGAAAAGCGCTTCCAAGAAGCGATAATTACAATCTGGCCCCGCATGTTGGTGCGGGGCTATTTTTTTGCTTCCGCACCGATTAATAGATCCACGATATCGCGATATCCCTTTTTATCAGCCAGGGTCAGCGCGGTCTCGCCTGTCCAATGTTGTTGTGCATCCAAACTGGCTCCCCATTTCAACAGCTCTCGAACGCTCTCGGTATCTCCGGATGAGGCAGCAATCATAATGGGCGTCGATCCATCATTCGCTACGGCGTTGACATCAGCTCCATGTTTGATGAGGAGCTTAGTAGAACTCGAATGCATGTTGATGACGGCAAACATTAATGCCGTCCGGCCATTTTTATCTCGCGCATTCGGGTCGTCGCCACCATTCAGCATCAGTTCAAGTGCTGGTAAGTTACCTTCAAGGGCTGCTCGCATTAGCTCTGTGTGAGCACCAACCTCTCTTTCAGTTTTTACGCCGTTCATTTTATTCCAATTACTAAGGTTTCCCTGGGAAAAGAAGATTGCAAGTTCCCCAACCACCCCTCTATATCACATTAGGCGGTAGGTCGGCACATCGACCAATGTGTACATTTTATTGCAGCTGGCTTGACGTGAAGTAGGCAGAGTTTTCTCTGTGCGATCTTTCATGTTTCTTGTGCCTCGGTGGTGGATTGTTTGGCAGTCATTTCTCACCGCGGAGCAACTGAGAACACTAAGGGTTGCACAGAGGAACTAAGCTTCAAAAGTTGGGCTATTGCGTTGATTAGCAGGCCGATAGGTTGCTAAACCAGTTGCGAGTTGCCGTGGGTTTGACGTACCTGAGTAAGCGTTAGCATGAACTATCACTACTTCGCGCAACCACTGAAGCTGGCTGCGCAAGCGAGACGCTCCTGAATCGACGATTCAAGACTACCCAAACCGAGGGTCAAGCCAGTGTCGCTGGGGACCGTTTCGGAATTCATTCCTTGAATTTCTTGAATCAATTCTTCCCTTAACTTCTCTATATAGGTTTCGATACTGCTTCGTACATCCGGATCCATGTCACTGACCTCCTCTCGTGTTGGGCTTTTAATGGCTGGGACTATATCGGGTCTTCGTCACAATAGTTTGACGGAAGTGTGGGCTCGACGGGCGATTTGTTAACTCGGCATTTTGCTGGTAGTCGTCTCCTATGGCAATCCGTACTACAAGTTTGAACTTTGAAACGGAAGTACGAACATTCACCTGCCAGTAGAATACCGCGAGCGCAGCAACCGGATGCCACATTCAATTTCGCTCTGATTCTCTCACCAGTGCTTTGTTGAGTGCAGCATCCGGTCGCTTCGCTCGCCTTTTCCGGCTTTCGTCTACTTTTGTGCAAAGCACAGTGCCAGATATTAGCCACCAGCGGTGTTAATCCCCTGAAGGAAGCGATCTAACCAAAGCTAATTGAGGGAATTCGTTTAGATTTGACCTAACAACGCCAGGTTCAATCTCATTCGTGAGCGCGATACAGATGGCGAAAAATCCGACAGTTCAGCGGCGCGAGGCAACAGACCACCTCTTAAATATAAGTGTCGCAATAGGTTTAGCATGCCCTCAGTTCTTGTTTCAGATTCAGATAAGTGGAGGCGGACTAAAGTGAGGGTCCTCCCACGTGTCAGCATGCCCAAACCAAAATCGATTCGCCGCTTGCAGCGACAGGTCAAGCGACATCTATCGCCAAGGCGAATTTTTTATTTCATCGAGGGCCTGGTCCTGTTGACGATCTTTGTACTGATCTTTAGCGGAGGTCGCCTCAGATTCATCGATGGGTTTGGACGACGATCAGACCTTGTAGTCGGTCTTATCTTAGTAGCCGCCGCTATCCCTCTCCATTTTTTTGCCAGAAGAAGGCTCTTACCTCGCATTGAACGTCGCTACAATCCAGCTCCCTACGACGAGCACAAGATTTTCTTCGATCTCGGACAAGGCACGCGCTCGGTTAGTAGTATCGATCAGCTGTATGAAAACCTTGCCGACAAAATCAGAGAAGCATTCGAGGCCAGTAACGCCGCGATCTTTGTCCATGACGAACTGACAGGCGAGTACAACCTCAGGGTTCTCTCCGCTCCCGGCGAAACGAAGACCCGGACAAATGCAAAGAAGCGAATCTCACTAGGTTCGAGAGCCTTTGTTGTCCGGCGTCTAATAAACCTGTCGACTCCTTTAACGATCGAGCCACATGACGTCGATACCTGGGAACAAGCTCTCAATTCGACACTGCCGTCGTTGCGTGAGACTCGTGCTAACGAACACGATGTGCTCAAACAAGTGAAGTCGAGACTGTTGGTTCAGATCCGTCAGAAAGACGAACTCGTCGGGATTCTGTCCCTTGGACCACGACGCGGAGAGTTTCAATACTCGTCGTCTGACCGCGAGTTGCTCATGTCGCTTGCCGCGCAGCTCGGTTTGGTAATCGATAATGCCAGGCTGACAGAAAGAATGGTGGCCCAGGAGAGGATGCGGCGCGAATTGGCTCTAGCCGCCGAGGTTCAGCAAAGACTCTTGCCCTCGCAGCCGCCAGAAAGCAAAGCAATGGAAGTCGCCGGTTTTTGCGAGCCCGCGCGTGGTATCGGAGGCGATTACTACGACTTTATCAACTTTGATAATTGCCAAATGGGATTGGCCATTGCTGACGTCGCTGGAAAGGGGATGCCAGCGGCGCTTTTGATGTCTACCGTGCAGGCCACGCTGCGAAGTTTGACCGCGCGCAATGGGGCTCCCGTTCCAGTTACGCCGGAGCTTTCGCAGATTGTCAGTAAGCTGAATCGACTGCTATTCGATTCGACTAACGGCGAACACTACGTGACGTTCTTCTACGCCACATTCGATCAAGTGACGCAGCGTTTGACATATGTGAACGCGGGCCACAACCCTCCCCTGTTTCTACAAGCCAAGGCAGCCGGAGATTTTCACCAGTTAACTGCCGGCGGACTTGTTGCCGGTGCGTTTGAGCACGCAGCTTATGAACAAGAGACTGTGCAAATGGAGTCGAACGATCTGCTTTTCCTGTATACCGACGGATTGACTGAAGCTTTGAATCTAAACGGCGAAGAGTTTGGTACCCAACGAATCATGGACGTCTTGAAAACGTTTGCGCCCTTTTCGGTCAATCAAATTCGGGATGAGGTGATCCGCCGGGTAAAAGAGTGGTGCTTTGGGATGCCTCTCTATGACGATTTGACCTTCGTCGTCATGAAAGTGAAGTAACAGTAAAAGGAGCACGAGATGCATAATTTGCTGCAAGACGCACGTTACGGCATTCGGATGTTGCTCAAGAGACCGGGCTTCACTATCGTAGCCGTTTCGACCCTCGCCCTGGGCATCGCCGCGAATACCGCAATATTTTCAGTCGTCAACGCAGTACTCTTAAAACCGCTTCCTTTTCCAAAGTCAGAGCAGCTTGTAGATCTCGCGGAAACATTCAAACCCGATGGTTGGGGAACGGCGTCTGTCCCTACGCTCGAAGATTGGAAACAGCAGAACACCGTATTCACAGGCATCAGTGCATTCTCATTTACTAGTTTCAATCTGCAACGGAACAGCGATTTGCCTCAGCGCGTGCCGGGTCTTCGCGTAAATGCAAACTATTTTGACGTTCTCGGAGTCAAGCCAATTCTGGGCCGAGGCTTTTTGCCGGACGAAGATTCGGCCGGACGCGATCGCGTGGTAGTTCTTAGCAGCGAGTTGTGGCGTTCGAGCTTTAACTCTGACCCGCAAATTCTAAATTCAACGATCCCGCTAAACGGTGAGCAGTACACAGTCGTTGGTGTGATGCCACCAGATCTTTCGTCACTCTATCGCTCGGTACAGATGTGGTCCCCACTCGTCTTTCCAGAAAAGGACCGTCAGGAGCGTGGCAATCACAAGTATTTTGTGATTGCTAGGATTAAGGATGGCGTGACACTCGCCCAGGCCCGTGAGCAGATGAACGGCGTCGCCCAGCGCCTTGAAGAGCAGTACCACAACGGTCGTGGTATCCGGCTAATGCAAATTCAGGAATTGTGGGTAGCCGGAGTTCGTCCGGCGCTCATTTTGATGATGGTGGCGGTTGGTTTCGTGTTGTTGATTGCCTGTACCAACGTCGCCAATCTTCTGCTGGCACGCGCGACTGTACGGCAAAGGGAAATAAGTATTCGCGTCGCACTCGGGGCCGGGCGGTGGCGTTTGGTTCAACAGTTTCTAAGTGAAGGTTTGTTGCTTTCAATTGTTGGTGGAGCGCTCGGTGTTGGCCTTGCATGGTTGGGAATGGACCTGCTCGGCAAGATAGCGTTTCCGTTTTTGCCACGCTCACAGGAAATCGGAATTGATTCTCGCGTGTTGCTATTCACGCTTTCTATCTCAATCTTGACCAGCATCATTTTCGGTTTGGTACCGGCCCTTCAAGCAGGTCGTACAGATATCCAGGATGTGCTTAAGGAAGGTGGCAACACTATCTCCGCCGGATTGGCCGCGGGATGGTTACGGCAGGCACTCGTTGTGGTAGAGATCTCCGCAGCCTTCGTACTCTTGATAGGTGCTGGCCTGATGATTCGCAGCGTCATGCAAATGAAACAGGTCGAACCTGGTTTCAAAGCTGAAAACTTATTGACTGCTAAATTATCCTTACCACGTGAAAGGTATGCCGACGCCGATTCGACTATTCGTTTTTACAATCAGCTGCTGGATCGAGTTGAAGCCTTACCTGGAGTTGAAGCTGCCGCCGTGATCTCACATCTGCCAGTTGAAGAACAAGGTTACAACGGTAATGTTGCAGTTGAAGGAAAGACTTATCCGCCGAATGAATCACCATTAGTCGAATATCGTATGGTCAGTAGCGATTACTTGAAGGCAGCAAACATCCCTTTACTGCGCGGTCGATTTTTCACCGATCAAGATCGGGCCAACTCCGCGCCTGTTGTGGTGATTAACGATTCGATGGCGAAGAAGATCTGGCCTGGCGAGGATCCGCTTGGAAAGCGTGTAGGCGATGAAGTTAAAGCGACTGTCATCGGGGTAGTTGGCGATGTTAAGAATTACGGGTTGCTGAAAAAGCCGGTGGCCGAGATGTATGCGCCTTATACCATGAAGGATTTTTGGCCTGACATGCTATGGAATATGCGCATCATGGTCCGATCAAATGCGGACGATACAAATTTGGCGGCGGCGGTCAGACGTGAAGTGCAGGCGGTTGATCCGGCTCAACCGCTTTATGAAGTGCAGTCAATGACCATCGTGCTTGAGAATACCGTGCGCGATAAGAGTTTGAATATGACGCTTCTCGCTGTTTTCGCCGGCATCTCTTTATTGCTGGCGGTAATCGGTGTGTACGGTGTGATGAGCTATTCAGTTGCTCAACATACCAGAGAGATCGGGATTCGGATGGCGCTGGGTGCCAGACCCGCTTTGATCTTGAAGCTTATTCTTGGTCGAGGATTGTTTCTGATAGTTATTGGCGTCGTGATTGGCTTGATTGCATCGTTTGGTCTAACCCGGTTTATGTCCACCATGCTTTTTGGGGTGACCGCGACTGATCCGTTGACTTTCGTTGTAATTGTGCTGGTGCTTGCGTTGGTGGCGCTGCTGGCTTGTTTGGTGCCTGCGCAGCGCGCGATGCGAGTTAATCCGATCGTGGTGTTGCGGTATGAGTGAGAGGATTGAGAAGACTTTACAATATAGGACCTATAGGACATGTAGGGCCTATAAAACAGATAGGACCGAGTTGACTAAACCAACTCGCCCTCCAATTCCAACAATTCTAAAGGCACCACTCCCTGGGAAGCGTCCGTTACATTGACCAGCCGGTTGGTAGGAACTATCGCCGCTGCCCGTTGTTTTAAGCGTCGCAACCGCTCGTCAATTAATGCGCTGCGCTGATCTAATACTTCGCGAAGTGAGTTGCTGTCGTGTGCAACTAACTCTCCGGTGACGAAACGATCCTGTCGTAACCAGTCGATGCGACGCTCGCGCAGCGAAATCTGTAGTAAATCACCGTCGCACAGTCCTACAACTGGACCACCGTAAAGCGCTTCCGGCGTGATATGGCCAACCGCCGCACCGTATGTAACTCCAGAGTATCGGCCATCACTCAGTAATACCGAGAGTTTTCGCAGGACCCGATTTGCATTCAAATGTTGCATAGGAGTAAACATCTCAGGCATCCCGAAACCTTTTGGACCTTGACCGGCGATGATTACGGCCAGTCGCAGAAGTCGCTCCTGGACCATAAAATCAAAAAGCTGTTCGGTAGTTATTCCGTCCAAATCTGAGGCTGCTTTTCCTTCACCGTTCGAATTTCTGGTATGCAGCTGTTGGTGATAACGGCACATCGACAATAGTGCGTCGTGCTCGAACAAGTGCCGGTCGCGAACTCTTTCCAGGAAATGAATGTCCAACAAGCTCTCGTTAGCGTGGTCCTCATTCTCAAAGAACAGTACTGCTGCCACGTGCCCGTCAAATTCGTCCACCTGAGACTCGGGCATCCCAGAAATCTTCACCACTGCAGACTCAAACCAATTGCCCTTAAGTACATCGATACCGGAAATACCTCTCCGAGGTTTATCAAGAATGATCGGATTGTCGGTAACGCCGGAGGCGGGAAGATGTGTCGTGTCACGCAAACGTTCACGCCACGTCTGACCCGTCATTGTCGGCGCATCAAATGGTACGGGGACGCCCAGACGGTCCAACTCATAGATGACAGTTTCCATACCCCTGATTTGACCCGAACAACACTGCTCGGCGAGTGCAAAAATGTCCCGCCCTTCGGTCAAGCTGTAGTTGAAAATGTCAGGCACCGCACTGATTCGGCGAATCCGATCGTATTCCCACAGATCAAACTTAAGTCCGGCCGATATCGCA
>DATIBX010000345.1:0-20536 GCA_035457105.1 Pyrinomonadaceae bacterium | reverse complement strand
TGACGGTATCGATAAGCTGTATACCGACCTCGAGTTCAGTAAGTACGTCGATTCTGGTACGAACGTCACTTACTCGTACAATGACCCCGTCGCCAGCACTGTTGCCGGCAAGCGTTACCGCCGTACTTCAGTGTCGGGTCCTGCGTCTGGTTATACAGTTTCCGGCGCAAACACGATTACCGGAAACTATGTAGCTCAGTATCAGTTGACGCTCGCAATCACTGCGGGCGTTCCGAGTGGACTCTCGAACATCACCGGCGGCACTAACGGTACCTACTACGACGAAAGTACAAACTTGAACCTTTCCGCAAACGCAATCGTTCCGGAAACGGCAACGAAACGTTGGCGCTTTACTAACTGGACCGGCGATGTCAGCGGCTCGCCGAACAGTACGAACCCGGTTTCGGTTACGATGGACCAACCGCGCTCGATCACTGCAAACTACATCATCCAGTGGCTGCTAACATTTGCCCAAACCGGCATCGGTTCCGACACAGGTGCTAACACCGTCGTGACTGTCAATAGCAGCCCCAAAGTCAAAGTCGATCTACCGTTTAGCGATTGGTTCGACGATGGCAGCACCGTGACCTACAGTTATGAAGGCACGGTCAATACGTCGTCGCCAACCAAGCGATATCGTCGAGATTCAGTAAGCGGGATTGCCTCAGGCTCGACAGTGACTGCCGCAAGCACGATCACGGGCAACTACGTGACTCAGTGGAAATTAACTTTCGCCCAGTCAGGTATTGGTTCGGACACGGGAACTAATACTGTCGTCACTGTCGGCGCTTCACCAAAATCCATGGCTGTTCTTCCATTTGAAGACTGGTTCGATGATGGAGCGACCGTGACTTACAGTTACGAAGCATTAGTAAACACCAATCCAGCCTCGGCCAAACGGTATCGTCGCGATTCGGTAAGCGGTATTGCTTCGGGCACGGCGGTACACGCGGGTAGCACCATCACTGGCAACTATGTGACCCAGTGGCAGCTCACCTTCACTGCGAGCGGTCTACCAATTGGCATCGCCAGCAATACGGGGGCTAACACTGTCGTTACCGTGAACGCTGCTAATAAGACAGCAGGACAACTCGCTTTCAGTGACTGGTACGACAACGGTACAAACGTCTCGTACGTTTATTCGACACCGATCTCGACTGATCCACCCAGCTCAACGCAGTACGAACTGACGAATGGAGGCAGCCTGCCGTCGAGTCCGATCAACGTAACAAGTGCCCAGACAATCACGGGTATTTACTCGGTAAACAACTACACCATTCATTACCTGGCGCCGATCGACGAATCGACTCTTTCGATCTATCGATTGAACACCGGAAAGAATGGCAGGGTAATTCCGGTGAAGGTCCAGATCTATAAGAATGGGGTGCCTGTTGAAACTGGTACGGTTCTAATGCGAGTGATGGGTTCGAACTGTGCAGCGGATGATGGTAACTCGCTGGTTGAAGAGTACGCGGATGCTGGTAGTTCCAACGGCAACACGAACCTCTTCCGCTGGAACGCTGGAACTCCAGGCTTCTGGATCTACAACCTGGATACCAAGGCTCTGGGTCTGGCGACAAACAACTGTTACCGACTGGACGTCTACTTAAACAGTTACACTGGTCCAACAGCCATCAAACTCTCAAGCTCAATATTCGCCCTCTTCAAACCCGTGAAGTAGGGGCGGCACTCCGTGGCCACCCCCTTCCCAAACGGGGGGCACGCCAATTTGCGAGTGGCTTCTAAATGCAAAACTAAACTGCCGGCGACTTTAAAAGTCGCCGGCAGTTTAGTGTTGGTGGGGTGAAAGAAACTTAGAGATACATCCTTATTACCACCCACGCGACTGCGAGGCTCGCAAAACCACCTGAGAACGTAAAGGCCCATTCCGCAGGCTGACTCTTGCGCTGAATTAAAGCTCGCATCACCACGACGCCACACTTCCATCCATCGTGCTGGTAAAGCGGCAGAATGTTACCGGCAGCGATTAACAGGTTGATCCAGCTGAATACAGTTCCAAAGGTCGCGAACCCAGCCACGAGATTGAACAGGATACCGGCGAGATGTACATACAACTGTTGCTTAACCGACTTCGTTTTCAATACTGAACTGTCCAACATCACAAACGAGCCCAGTGGGATGGCCCGAATGCTGAATTGAATAGTTCCGATTTTGAAGGCGAGCAGTTTTGGTCCTAGACCCAGACCAAGTTCTGAACAGGGGACTTTGCAACTTCTGGCGGCCGTGAGGTGACCAAGCTCATGGATTATGAGCCCGAGACAAGTTAGCGACAATAAGGAGAAAACATGCATTTCACGTAACAGCCATTCAAGGATTCAAATCGAGCAATGAGCCATGCAGGCCCACCTTCTATCATTCAACAGCTGTTCCGCGACCGGAGATACAATTCTATTGGGGTTTCTTTAGGGAATTTGCTGGCACTGACGAAATTTGTTATCGATTTCCGGACAAAAATTGTCCGCGATCAATGCGCTTTTTGTTGAAGCGAGACTCGATCACGGGGCCATTTGCTTTGCCGTGCTTCCTTGCCAGTTGTGGATAGGTCTGATTTTCAGCGCGAATACCTTTCAGCAATAGATCCTTTTCAAGCTTCCGAATCCCTGCAGCCGAACCTTCAATCTCCATAAACAATCCAAAAGGCAATTCATCTATCACGAGTTCCGTTTGGCCAATGCGCCACGTCTCGCGCCGCTTTTCATAAATTACGGAGGGACTTAGACCAAGAAGTTTGAGGATCGATTTAATGGCCTCACTGTTAGAGACTTCAGTCTCTTCTTCGAGTTGTCGTTTGATGGTGTCGGACGAAACGAATCTTCTTTTGTAGGTAAGGATCGTGCGATTGCCGATTTTTCTGATCCGCACGACAGCAGTCCGAACGTCGAGATTTGGCCCGGTGTAAAGCGTGTTTTCTTCAAACTCTTTCTTGAGCCTTTTGATTCCCAGCTCACGCAATCGCGAGATGATTTTCTTTTTTTGATCCGGAGTGAGCTGATACTTCTTTTCGATCTCGATTGGCATTTGGTCGGAATTTTATTCTTTCAACCATCTCACGATTTCTGGAATCGTAGCTCTTTTCCCGTACATCAACATTCCGATCCGGTAAATCTTCGATGACAACCACGTAAACAGCAAGATCGTCGAGAATCCAATTCCAAGCGATAGCGCTATCTGCCAGAGAGGTGGAGTCTGAGTGACGATTCGCATCATCATAGTGATCGGAGCAAAGAAAGGAACCAGCGATACCCAGAACGCGAATGTTGAGTCCGGATTACGACTCACCGGCAGGAATAAGTAAAAACCAACGGCCAACAGCAAGATGATTGGCATGGCCAACTGCCCACCTTCTTGCGCCGTGGTCACTATTGAACCAACCAGCGCGTAGAGTGTCGAGTAAACGTAGTAGCCAAGCAAGAAGAACAGAACGAAATAGATATAAAAGACAACCGGCAGTCGCGGAATAGTCGCGGGCATCCCCCTCGAGGCCAGCACAGAAATTCCGTAAGCTCCCAAAGAGGCAACCGCAATTCCCCAGATAGCGAGTTGGGTCAGCGCCACGAAAGATACTCCGACCAACTTTCCAATCATGAGCGTGAATGGCTTGGCTGAGGAAAAGAGAATCTCTGCGATCCGCGTTTCCTTCTCTTCGATCACGGCGCCCAGGATGACCTGACCATACAGCAGAACAGAGATGTACATGATCAAACCGATCCCGAAAACAAACGCGAGACCAGCTGCCGAGTCGCGCACTTCACCGGTAGTACTCACTCGTGTCGCAACTAGATCGACTGGCTCATCGAGTTCTCTCACTATGGCTGGATCTACATGGGCCTCAATTAGGCGCTGTTCTCTAACTGTTCTGGTTAAAGCATTTCGGAGCCTTCGCGAAATAAAAAAGTCGCTCGAGTTGCCGCGAAAAAACCGGGCTTTTCCGCCTTCAATAATATCGGGCGGTATCAACAGATAACCGTCAATCTCCTTGTTCCGTAGTTGTTGGTCCAGTTCGCTTTTTAACTCGTCGATTGATCGTGAAGGTGCGCTCACGTTACGTATCGCAACCTCGTTGGGCAAGTCGGTCCGTGGTGGAGTGACCCCCGGAAGGTTTCTCACTGGATTCGGCATGCCTGAAGAAGTTTCAATTCCCTCTTCCTCTACCAGAGCACTCTGAAATCTCGAATAGAGCTTTCCGGTTTGGTCTACGACTGCAATCCGTGATGCGCCACCAGCATTAATCGACAACACGAGCGCGGGTACAATTCCAAAGAGCGACATCATCATCGGCAGGAGAATCGTTGTTACGATAAACATACGACTCCGCACGCGCTGCAGGTACTCACGTTTGACTACGGCCACAAATTTTCTCATTGGGCCTCGCTGACTTTCTCGATAAAAATGTTGTGCAAGCTGGGCTCGATCATCTCAAACTTTGTTACTACCGCTCCCGAGTCGATTAATTGTTTCAATAACTCCTGGGGATCGGCGTTCTCTCGCAACAGCACCTCAGTTTCGTCGCTGTGATGTTCGACCTTGCTTATTAAGTTTGACTGATTCAATAGACCATTTTCACCCACCACTCTCAGCGCCACGGTGTTTAGTCCGAAACTACTCTTCACCTGTCGCAGACTACCTTCCAGTATCTTCTTAGATTTATTGAGCAAACAGATGTCGTCGCAGAGTTTCTCAGCCGTTTCCATTAAGTGAGTCGAAAAGATGATGGTCTTCCCTGCCCTCTTCAGATCCGCCACTGCTTCTTTAAGTAACGAAACATTCAATGGATCCAGACCGGAAAATGGCTCGTCGAGAATTAGTAAGTCTGGATCGTGAATTACTGAACCGATAAATTGAACTTTCTGCTGCATCCCCTTCGACAATTCTCTGGAGCGTTTGTGCTTCCATTCAGTCAGCTTTAAACGTTCCAGCCATTCGTCAATACGCTTTTCACTAACCACTCGTGGCACATTCTTTAGTTCGGCAAAAAATCGCAGTTGGTCCACGATCTTCATCCGCTTGTACAAACCGCGCTCTTCTGGCAAATAGCCGACGCGATCCTGCAGCTGTGGATCAATTCGCTTGCCAAAGAGTTCGATGGTGCCGGCGTCTGGAGAGTTGATATTAACGATCATGCGAATGGTGGTGGTTTTTCCCGCGCCGTTTGGTCCCAACAGACCGAACACACGACCGGCACGCACTTCGAGGGTCAGATCGTCGACGGCCGTGAAGTCGCCAAATCTTTTGCTCACCCGGTCGAGCCGTACCGTTATTTGGTTTTCCACCATTAACTTAAACCCTCGCAAGACAATACCAAAAATAGTAGACGGTCGGGCTATATTTCAGAACAAGTCCAGCAACTGCCGTTTTTGATTGCAACAATCCCCTCACCTGATACATAGTTAACTCACGTCACCCCACAAATTTTAGAAACCGGGCTGGAACCTCTATTTCCTGGCACTACACAACTAGGGATAAGTTATGTCCGTAAGACTGAGCGCATCAGGGCTTTCCTTTTTTAAGCTCATCGGCTGCCTGTTAATGTGTGCCTGTTTGCTCTGCGCCCAGACACCTCAAAACCAAAAACCGCAAGATGAAGTAGTTCGAGTTTTCACTGAATTGGTCCAGACTGATGTAACGGTGTTCGACAAACAAGGCCGCTTCGTCAATGGACTAACGAAAGAAAATTTTGAATTAAAGATAGACGGGAAACCCAGACCTATTGAGGCGTTCGACCTCGTAAAAGCCGGGAGCGATGAGGAGACTCAACTTGCAGCTGCTCGCGGCGGCAATGTCTTGAGCGGGAAAACAGTCGTACCTCTCGATCGCGGCAGAACGGTGTTTTTCTATGTCGATGACGTTCACATGGACTTGAGTGGCTTAAAGGCTACGCGCGATGTGATTACGGCCTTCATCGACAAAGATATGGGCCAGAACGACGAGGCAGCCATCGTCTCGGCTACTGGTCAGATCGGTTTCCTCCAGCAGCTCACTGATAATCGGGAGGTACTCCACGCCGCGCTAAAACGGTTGACCGTGAGAGGTTACAACGCGCGCGACGCAGATCGTCCGCCCATGACCGAATATCACGCCGTCCTAATTGATCGGATGGATCGAGATGTTCTCGAATTTTTTGTCACAGAGACAATCAGACTCAATCCTGGTCTGACCAGGGAAATGGCCGCTGCACTTGTGCAAGGTCGAGCCCGAACCCTGCTCGCTCAGTCTGGTAGCTACAACATGAATATGCTGATTGGGCTCGAGGCCTTAATTCGATCTGCCAAGGTACTTCCGGGGCGAAAATTAATCTTCTTCCTTTCGAATGGTTTCTACCTCGAGAATCGACGCTCTGACGCGATGTCAAAGTTGCGCGATATAACCTCCGCCGCGGCGAAGAGTGGTGTTGTCATTTATTCGATGGATACTCGAGGTTTGGTTGCCAGCCTGCACGATGCGAGCGAAGCCTCGACCTTTGATGTGACCGGACAAATAACACTCTCAACACTCGGAGAGTTGACCGCAAGTCAGGACGGGTTGAACGCTCTCGCGCGCGATACGGGCGGCAGACCGATCTTCAACACCAACGACCTGAAACAAGGCCTTAAACCCGCTCTAAAGGAAACGTCTACATATTATCTGCTCGCGTGGAAACCCGACGCAGTCGCGCAGAAGTCAAAGCGGTTTAGGAATATCGAAGTTAGCGTCGCCGGTAGGCCGGATCTTTCGGTTAGAGTGCGCAAGGGTTTCTTCGATGTTGAACCAACGGCGACCGCCGCAAGCAAGCCTGCTCCAACAACAGAAGACAACAAGACCGTCGCCAGCAAACTGCGCGAATCGATCAAGGCCCCGTATCCGCAGCGAGATTTGCCGGTGTTGCTCGGGATGAATTATCTGGACATTGCCGGCAAGGGCCTGATCCTTTCCACTGCTGTGCAAGTGCCCGGAGAATTGCTGACTTTTGCGCCACAACCTGACGGAAAGATCCAGGCTATCGTGGATCTCGCGGGAGTCTACTTTGACGAGAAGGGTCAACCGCGCGAATCATTTGGAGAACGACTGGTCACGACCGCGGCTAGCCTCGAAGCGAGTAAGGAATATCGAAACGACATCACCTACACTTATCCAGCTACCTTACCTCCCGGCCTCTACCAGGTTCGAGTGGCTGCACGAGATGAAAAGAGCGGACGCACCGGTGGCGCACATGGCTGGATCGAAATTCCGGACCTCGGTAAAAAGCAGTTGGAAGCCAGCAGCCTCCTGCTCGGGGAAAAATCACCCGAGACGATTTCCAATGTTTCCAGTCCGCCCAGTATTGGACCATTGACGCTGAGCGCAAATCATCGCTTCAGGCATGCTTCCAATCTCCGCTTTTTGCTTTTTGTTTACAACAGTCTGTTTGCACCTGACCAAAAACCGGATGTAGCGGTTCAGGTCCAGGTGGTTCGAGACGATCAACCCGTGATTACAACTGCGCTCAGAAAAATCGGTACTGACGGTGTCGTAGATTTAACCAGACTTCCTTACGCGGCTGAGATTCAGCTCAGCGATTTGCCCTCGGGACGTTACGTTCTGCATGTTTCGGTGATCGATCGAGTAGCAAAACGAAGCATTTCTAAAGAGACACAGTTCGAGATTTACTAGTGTGTGTTAGAACAATTTGGATAGCTCTGCTTGCCTAATCCCTGGAAACCTACTAAAGAACAGCTACTCGCGGCGACCGAGAAAACGGTCCGAGATGTGATTGCGCCCAATCTCAAAGTTCTCTTCTGCGGTATCAACCCCGGTCTCTATACGGCTGCCGTGGGCCACCATTTTGCACGACCCGGCAATCGTTTTTGGCCCGCGCTCTACGCTGGCGGATTTACTGAGTCTCTGCTCTCACCTTTTGACGAACGAGAATTATTGAAACGCGGCTACGGCATCACAAACCTAGTGCGCAGAACAACTGCCAGCGCTGACTTGTTGACGCGGGATGAAATTGTTGTGGGAGGAAAACGGCTGGCGGCCAAGGTCAGACGCTATCAACCGCAAGTGCTGGCGGTGCTTGGTGTGGGTGCCTATCGAGTCGCATTTGATCGACCGAAAGCTGTCGTCGGACGGCAAGATGAGAAGATTGGCAAGACTTTGCTATGGGTATTACCTAATCCCAGCGGGCTGAATGCTAATTATCAGGCGGCAGATCTGGCAAAGATGTTTAGAGAGTTGAGAGAAGCTATCTAAAAGAACTATTGGTCATTGTTCATTCCCATCAGCCAAACGGGAATTCAAGCCTGAAGAATAAAACAACCCGCCGGTCCAAAAGCGCCTACGGCGCGAAAGAAGGTAGCCAGGGGTGCAGCGAAGCGAAACCCTGGATCAGTAGCTAAACCAATCCGAGCCCGGAAAGGGCGGCAGAGTTTCACCCGTGGGTTCTATTCTGACTCTCCTTCAGAGCTCCACAAACTCGTCTGCTTCCCAGGGGTTACGCTTCGCTTCACCCCTGGCTACCCTCTTTCGCGCCCTTGGCCCGTCGAGCCCAATTGAGTTGTTGCACCTCCAACTTAATCTTCACCCAATAAATGTTAACTTACACATTGATGTGAACTATTCCACGCGGACGACTTGTTTGCCGATATTCTCACCTGAAAATAATCCCATAAACGCGCGCGGCGTATTCTCAAAGCCATCCACAATTGTTTCTCTATGCTTGAGCTGCCCCGACATAAACCACTGTGCGAGCTGGGTAACGCCCTCAGCAAACCGCTGCATGTATGAAGTGATAATAAATCCTTTCATCATTGCGCTCTTCACCAGCAGCAAGGGCTGCGGTCGTAAACCAATATCAGGTTGGTCTGAACAGTACATAGAGATCTGACCACATAAGGGAATGCGCGCACCATTATTGAGCAGCCGTAGAGCAGCGTCGGAGACTGGACCACCTACATTGTCAAAGTAGACGTCAATCCCTTCCGGACACGACCGTTTGAGCGATTCAAAGACATCTTCGGATTTATAGTTAACTGTCGCATCGACGCCAAGTTCATCTCGCAAATAGAAATTCTTTTCGTCACTACCGGCGACGCCAATCACTCGACAACCTTTGATCTTGGCAATCTGACAAACGGTCATGCCAACCGCTCCCGCGGCGCCAGAGACGACCACCGTCTCGCCTGATTTCGGCTGTCCAATATCAAGTAGTCCAAAATAAGCAGTCAGACCAGTGATACCCAACACTCCAAGGGCTGCACTGGGTGGCGCACCGGGTACCACCTTTCTCAAATGGTTCGCAGGAGCAACATTGTAGAGCTGCCAACCCAGCATTCCCATTACCACATCGCCAGGCTTCAACTCAGGAGATCTTGATTCAACGACTTCACCGACCACACCGCTTTCAATCACCTGGCCGATGACGAATGGAGGTACATAGGATTTGCCTTCGCGCATCCGTCCTCGCAAATACGGATCGACCGAAATAAAAAGGGTTTTGAGCAGTACTTCACCATCATTTGGGTGCGGCACGGCGGTATCTACAAATTCAAAGTTTTCAGGCGTTGGAAAACCTGTCGGTCTACTCGCAAATCTGATTTCTTTGTTATTCATTGTGGTCATTCGTCCGTTCTAGATGCTCGTTGTTGGTGGTATCTTTCTTTGAGGTCTGAAATATGAATCTCAAAGGTAAGACAACCACCAGTCGCGTCTCCGTGCCTTTACCCCGCCAAACCATTTACAAAGTGGATACAAAATCGCAATGCCGGCTATCCAAGCTAGATAAACAACTAGAAGATTAAACCCAACACCTTGAAGCGGCACGCCGGGTCCCAGGTTCTGAAACAACCAACCTACAGGTTTACCGAAAGTGAAATGAAGCAAGACTGAAATCAAATGCGCAGTGGGCCACTGGAGTAAATAGAAGAACAAGGGCACCCGCCCAAAAGTGATGAAGAATTTTCCAATCCAGCCTCGTTGCGCGCCCGGCGTGGTTTCGAAAACTGCTAATGCCAACAGCGCTGGGCCAAGCGTCATCAACAGGTACGCGAGTGAAGGCGGATACTTGGTAGTGTTTATGAACGACATCACCGTAAACAGAGAATTCTTTTGCGGAGTCCACGGAGATGGATCCCCATAGATATTGATTGCCCTGATTGCGATGAAGAGAATAATGGCGCCTGCACCGATTAAAACCAGCCGTAAACGCCTGCGCTGGGCCGTCAGTTGATAGATTGCGCCAAAGCTATAACCGGCCGCCATGACTCCAACCCACGGTATCAACGGGTAAATGACCACGACGACGGGACTCGGAAAGAACCACAAAATCGGAAAAGGCTCGAATTGCTGGTGCAGAATCATCCACAGCTTGTTGCGAAAGGAAGGCACAGGCGAATCTGGACCACGCCAACCGTCAACTCGGAATACATCCAGCAAGTTATGGAGCGCAATCATCAAAACACCAAAGAGGCCAACCACTACGGTCGGCAAATAAATCAACCCTGCCAGGACAATCATTGACAGTCCGATCACCCAGATCACCTGCATCACACCGAAAAAGCTATAATCGAAATTGAATGTGAAACCAAGCCGTACCGCCGTGAACTCAAGCACGATCAGCCACAATCCCCTGGTAAAGAGGAAGCGCGACAATTCACCCTTGCTTTTACCGCGAGCGCGCTGCAGGAACGCACCCGTCCCGGCGAGAAAGACGAAGGTTGGAGCACAAAAATGAGTAATCCAACGCGTGAAAAAGAGAGCTACATTGGTGCGCGCTAGATCTTCTGCAGCGAATTGAAAAGTGGCGTTGTGAACAAAGTCCCGCGTATGGTCCAGCATCATTATGACCATAACAATGCCGCGCAGCAGGTCGATAGAATCGATTCGTTGAAAGCTACGGTCGAGTTGGCCGTCGACTTCGCTTCCGCTTTGTGGCTGCATCCTGGAATCTCTCGAGCCGTTCGAAGTGGTGAGAGAGAATAACAGATAGTTGGGAAAGGCGACGATCTTTACCTACCCTCGCGGTACGTTTCAGGTGCTGTGTACCAGGCTGATTAATTTTGACTATCCAACCGAAAATCTTTCTGGCATGTTGGGCTCGTGTCCGAAACATTAGCGAAACTTCGACAGGCCTGGAAGCATTTGAAATCGGCCAAAGAGGCGGCTGCGCAGGCGCGGACGTATCAAACCGATCCGGCGCTGGTATCAGGATGTGCCGGATTTGCGTTAGAACACATCGAGAAGGCCCGCAAATTAATTGAGGAAGTTGGAAAGGAGATAACCAGACGAGGCAGGTAGTGCGGAGGAAGAAGCATTTTCCATATATCATTTTTCATTTGTCATTATCTGAGACTTCTCTGTGCAACCTTTGTGCTCTCTGTGGCTCTGTGGTGAAGGTTTTCTTAGTTCTCTTGCCCACCACCGAGACAGAGAGAGAGCAAATAAAGACACTATCTGACTGCTGCCAACCAGACGCAAGATCACCTTTTCCATATATCATTTTCCATTTTTCATTTTTCATTTTGTCACTTACCAGAATCCAACAAATGGAAAATGCTTTTGGTTCTCCGGAGCCGGTTAAAACTTCTGACCGACATACAATTGCCTACCCTTCCCCGGGATCTTCTTTGCTTCTACCAATCCAGCCCCGCCGCCAGAAAAGGGCCAGCATCACTACCGCCACCGCAATCATCAAGCCCCAGACAGCATAGTATCCATAACGAGAATGCAATTCGGGCATGTTCTCGAAGTTCATCCCGTACACTCCAGCGATGAATGTCAAAGGCAGCATCACCGCTGAAAAGATCGTCAACACTTTCATGATTTCGTTAAGACGATTCGAAACCACTGATAGATAAGCATCTAGCGAACCACCAATTAAATCCCGGTAGCTTTCTGCCAGATCCGTCACCCGCACCAGGTGATCGTAGATGTCTCGATAAAACGGAAGCATATCGGCCGGTATTAGATGAAACTCGCCACGGCTCATGCGATGCAGGATATCCATCTGCTTGTTTGAAATTCGCCTCAAACGAAGTACACCGCGCTTCAGATCCATAATCTCAGCGAGAATGAGGTTGTTCGGCTTAGTGAGCGTGAAGATATTGTCTTCCAACGTATCGATCTTTTCATCGAAACTATCCAACACCGGTGAATAATAATCGACGACCTGGTCCAATATCTGGTGCAGCAGAAAGGGAGCGCCACGCTGACACGCCACCGGACTAGTGCTCAACTGTTGTTTGACGTTCTTGATACTACGAAAAAAATCGTGATGGTAAGTGATTACGTAATTTGGACCAAGAAAACCGTCCAGCTCGATAGTGTTAAAGGACTCTGGACTGGTATCCGCTGTGACGCCGTGGACTATGAAGTATACATAGTCGGGAAATGCTTCTACCTTGGGGTAATGTCGATTCTCACGGCAGTCCTCAACCGTCAAGGGATGGAACTTGAAGACATTCAATAAGACTTGTTCATCGTCTACGGTAGGCGCCTCCATGTCGACCCAGATGACAGAGGACTTGTCTTTGAGCAACTCGGGTAGTTGCTCTTTTGTAAACTGTTCCTGCACGTGTGTCGCCCCTTGATGGTAGACGAGAATCTCCATATATGGCTCCTCAGGTCAACTTTGTTGGAACATCAACTCGACGCAAATTCGGCAGACTGTTACCATACCGAGCTTTTACTGGCAAGACTCTTTCACATCAAGGAAAGGTTCCGAAGGACTTAAGTATAAATGACAAACAAGATATTTGTGGCTGATGACGTCAGCGAAAGTGGTTTGGAACCACTGAGAGCAGCTGCTTTTACTGTGGAAAAGAGAACCGGGCTAAAAGGCGAAGAACTTGTCCGCGCCCTCGCAGACTGCGAAGGTCTGATTGTCCGGAGCGAAACTAAGGTTGGTACCGAAATATTAGAAGCAGCTACAAACCTACGAGTTATCGGTCGCGCCGGTGTAGGGGTTGATAACATCGATGTGGCCTCTGCAACCATTCGTGGAGTGGTGGTGATGAACGCGCCGGACGGCAACACTATCACGACCGCCGAACACACGATCGCTTTGCTGATTTCACTTGCGAGATCGATACCGCAGGCTTCGAGCAGTCTGAAGTCGGGGAAATGGGAGAGAAAGAAATTTATCGGAGTCGAGTTGCAAGGGAAAACGCTGGGCATCATCGGGTTGGGTCGCATTGGCCGAGTCGTTGCCTCGCGTGCTCGGGCAATGGGGATGACCATCGTCGCCTATGATCCTTTCATCGCTCCGGAACAGGCGCGTGACCTCGAAATCGAATCGGCGACTCTGGAAGAAGTGTACAAACGCGCGGATTTTCTGACTGTTCACACACCGCTGACCGCCGAAACTCGCGGCCTGATCAATAGCGACGTGCTCGCAAAAATGAAAAAAGGCGCACGCATAATCAATTGCGCTCGGGGTGGTCTCGTCGATGAAGCAGCTTTGTACGAGGCGATAAAGAGCGGACACATCGCCGGCGCCGCGCTTGACGTATTTACCCAGGAACCACCTGCTGTAGACAACCCCTTACTTGAGTTGGACCAGGTTATCGTCACGCCACACCTCGGCGCATCGACTACTGAAGCACAGGAAGGAGTAGCCGTTACCGTTGCCGAGCAGATGCGCGACTTTTTACTCACTGGCGCTTTGCGAGGCGCAGTGAATGTACCAGTTGTAGGTTTGAAAGAACTAAAACTGATGCAGCCGTACATTGAGTTGGCCGAAAGCCTCGGCAGGTTCCAGGCACAATTAGTGGACCAACCTGTCAGGGAAGTAAAGATCGAGTTCGCGGGCGAGATCGTCGACCTGGATGCAGCACCGGTTACCAGATCTTTTCTCGCCGGACTGTTGCGCGACATCAGCGCAAGAGTAAATGTCGTCAATGCATTTCTGATCGCTGATGAACGCGGTATCAAGGTCACTACGACTTACGTGCGAACCAGTGGAGATAAGGCGCCTGCAATTCATACTGAGATATTTACTGAGCACTCGAGTCAAAGTCTGGCGGGTACGTTATTCGGATCGGGAGGTGATCGACGCGAGGGTCGAATCACTGAGATTGACGGTTTTCATCTCGAGGCCACACCTCACGGTCACATGCTGGTAACGCGGAATCGCGATGTTCCCGGCGTCATTGGTCGACTTGGAACAATTCTGGGCCAGGATGGTGTGAATATCAGTCGTTTTCATCTGGGGCGCCGGGAAAGGGGCGGAGAAGCAATTGCGGTAATTGAAGTCGACGCTCCGGTGACGATAAAGACCCTCGACGCGTTACGTTCGTCTGAAAATGTTCTTTTCGCCCGACCAATCGAACTGTAAGAGCGGTTAGAGGTCAGCGGTCACGAAGCGGTGGATAATGATCAGTTGATATTTGATATTTGATAATTTCTATTTTGTTGCCACGAGCCACTCGCGAATACGAATTAACAATCCTCAAATATCAAATATCAAATGATCATTATCCCCTGCCTCTGACCCTAATTTACTCAGCGCCGGATTCTGATAGCTCATTTTCCTCATCCAATACTCCATCCGGACTGGGCATCGACCGATCATGGCCCACATCCAGATCGCTGCTCTCATCTTCCAGGTCTTCAAGAGTTTCATCACTGGTAGCTTCTGATTGTCTTTTCTTTGTTTCCTGCATTGTTCCCCCCATTAATCGATAGAGTTCAGCAAAACAAACATTCCCAGGACAGTCACGATGGCAGCATAAACTCCGGCCACCAGATCATCAGCCATTATGCCGAGCCCACCGTGCAAACGTTCAAACCGTCTCGCAGGATAAGGCTTGACGATGTCGAAAAAGCGAAAAAGGATAAACGAAATGATCACTGCGGGTTCCACCGGCCAGTTTTTAAATAGGACCAGAGGAAAAAGAGAGAGCATCTGACCCGAGACTTCGTCAACCACAACTTTTCCCGGATCTTTGCGCCCTGCAAGCCTTTCGGTTTGCGACGCAGCCCAGATACCAAGCAAGGTGATGAGAACAATGAGTAAGGATTCAATGGCAATCCCATTCAAGCCGAAGACGAAAGCCATGCGACGAGCCGCCATGAAGATCAATACCCCAACAAGCGAACCCAGGGTTCCCGGAGCAATTGGCAGATAGCCTACACCGAACGTCGCGAAGGCCAGCGCAAAATAGTCGACAAGAGTTCGGGGCCGCTGACGCGCCGACAGGTCAACCTCCCGCACCTCAACCTCCGAATTCAACTCGTCACTCGATTCTTTTGCCACTTTGGAGTGCGCCGGCCCGGCGGCGCCTTGTGATATCGGTCCTCTTGATAAACTCAGTATCTCTGCGTCTCTCTCCGCGGCTCTCTGCGTGACTCTCCAAATCTGAAACATCAGATCCCTTCACCATCGCAGAGTGACTCAGAGAATCCGCAAGCCTTCAACTCAACAGATGCGGCCGATAAGGTCATACTCATGGGCTTCTGTAATCTGCACGTTCAGGAAGTCTCCAATCGCTGGAACGACTCCTTCCGGCACATCATTGACCAGGATACAACCGTCTATGTCTGGCGCTTGCGTCTCCATTCTTGCCTGCCACAGCAATTCACTCTCTTTCGACTCGCCCTCGAAAACAACCCGTACCACGTCGCCTATTCGCGCTTTATTGTTGCGGCGCGAAATGCGAGCTTGCTCCTTCATTAAACTGGTGCGACGCGTAGCTGCAGTCTTGTGCGGCACCTTGTTCGCGAGCTTGTAAGCCGGTGTTCCCTCTTCATCCGAGTACGTAAATACTCCAACTCGATCAAACTCAACGTTTTTTACAAAACTCAGCAACTCGTTAAAGTCTTCATCTGTCTCACCAGGAAACCCCGTGATGAAGGTGGTGCGCACCGCGATGCCCGGCACTCGCTTCCTGACTCGCTCTATCAGTCGCTCGAGACTCTTCCGGTTACCACCGCGTTTCATCAATTTCAGAACGTTCTGGGAAGCATGTTGTAACGGCATGTCTAAATACTTCACAGCCTTTGGTTCTTCGGCAATCGCATCGAGAAAACTGTCGCTGATATGGGTTGGATAGGTGTACATCACTCGAACCCACTCAATGCCCTCGGTGCGGGCCAACTCACGAATCAGACGAGCAAGAGCATCTTGTTTGCCGAGGTCTTCCCCATACCTGGACGAGTCCTGGGCCACCAGGATCAATTCCTTGACACCTTCTTCGGCCAATTGATGCGCTTCGGCGATGATTGAACCAAAGCGACGACTGCGAAAGTGACCGCGCATCTGCGGAATGAAACAGAAAGCGCATGGCCGATCACAGCCTTCAGCAATTTTTATGAACGCGTAATGAGAAGGGGTGGCGAGTACACGCGGTGTGGACTCGTCGTAGAGATACGTCGCCGATTGATTCCCTAGAGGTACAACTGGAAGCGTTCGCGGGTTGGTTTTCGGATCACAAACAGTCAGTATCTCGTTGATCTGGCTGGTGCCGATAAATGCATCAACTTCCGGGAGCTCGGCCCTGAGCTCATCACGATAACGTTCGACCATGCAACCCGCCACAATCAATCTCTTGGCTGTACCTTCTGTCTTTAGACGAGCAGCTTCAAGTATCGCATCGATTGATTCCTGTTTAGCCGACTCGATAAAGCCACATGTATTGACGACGATGGTATCAGCTTCACTGGCGTCAGAAGTTACCTGATAACCACTCTGCTGTAGTTGGCCCATCATCACCTCGCTATCAACAAGGTTTTTGGGACAACCCAAACTCACAAATCCGACTTTCTTCATTAAATAAATCTCAAACTTATTCTGCCTAAAAATTCTGAATTAAAACTAGACTTCACTGGTCTCTAATTCCGTCAGCGCATGTTCAACCTCTCTCATTTCGGATGAGGAAAGATTCTGACCGCCAAACCGGACCCGGTTATAAGCGCGTGTGATCAGGAGTGCATTCTTGGATTGCAAACTGCTCGCAAACTCCATCGGAGTTTGATGCTTATCACGCGCAACTCCACGTTGCTCCATCGCTTTGACCAATCGTTCGTAAAAAACAACTCCAGCCCGGGCCCGCTCCTCGTCCTCCGAGATTCGCAAGGCGCGACGCCAACCAAGCTTAAGAATGCGGAGGCCAATGAATACCAGTGTCCCAAACAACACCAATCCCAGCAAAAGCACCGTCAGGTCCAGCACGTTATTCGGCATGTAAGTCCTGGCCGAGTTCACCAGCGAAGTCACGATGCGACCATAGTCGCTCACGCGGTTCGTGAGAGACATCGCGAGCGAGCGTTGTTCCTGCTTGTCGTACCCAACGATATATTGAAACCAGATAAGTTCCATCGCCTCTGCGTACTTTTGCAACTGCGCGGCTATACCTGTGCGAGTCGGCTCAGCCCGACCCGCAGGTGGAGTTGGATCGAATGTTACCCAGCTTTTAGTCTCAGGAAAATAGACTTCAACCCACGAGTGAGCATCGCTCTGACGAACCGTAAATGCGCCCGAAGTTTCGTTGTATTCGCCGGGTAGAAAGCCGTTTACGACTCTCGATGCGATTCCGTGCGTCCGCAGCATGACTGCCATCGCAGTTGAAAAATACTCACAATGACCAGCCTTCACATTGAATAAAAAGTCAGCCAACGGATCCTCGCCACCCGCTTTCATTTGTAGCGAGTAGGCGTAATCCCTTTGCAACGTGGTCTCAATCGCCTTGGCGGCGTCGAAACGATCGCGCGCATCTGCTTCAAGAATTATTTTGGTAGCCAGTTTGGCGACCCTCGGGTCTATGCCGGCTGGAAGCTGCAGATAACGATAGATTGACGGTGGATACGGCCTAAGATCTGCTCTCAAGATTTCGGCCCGAGGCTCCTCTGTATCAGAGATGGCTTTGTAGAGGATTCGTTCGAACTCGTGGCGTCGAGTTTGAATCGAGCCTTCACCATCAACTCTCACAAATGGCAAATCACCCTGGATGGCTACAGGTCGAGGCGCCGCAAAAAGAACTGGTGACTCGATTGGCTCCAGAAAAAATGTCTGCGTCGTGAGTCGATGAAGGGCCTCAGTGGTTCCAAACTGAAAGAATCCGCCGCCGGCTCGATCCGACACTCGCTGATCGGTGTTATGAGAATCTGTCGATTTCTTCCAGCCGCGACCCGTAAACTCGTCAAGAGCAACTCCGCGCCAGCGAAGATCTCGCGGAGACTGAGAATCCTCAATTCTGACACGCATTACGAGCCGGTCGTCGCGTTTGAGTTCGCCGATCTGGCCCAAGGTCACATTCTCGGAAAAGCCGATGAAGTTTGAAAGTCCGCCACCCGTCCTTGTCAAACTTGCGGCTCCGGATCTAGGTGCGACCAGGAACAGAGGTATAGCCAGTATGAAGATAAAACCTAAAAGACCAACCGCAACAAAAGGCAAACGAACAGCCTCGTTGGCACGAGTAACTCGAGTTCTTTTACCTTTGAAGACTCTTGAGTCAGGAGGGACCAGTAACCGTGTTTCGGTGTGCTTTACGACGCGGCGCGCTTTCTGAATCTCAAAGGCTGTGACTGCGGAAAGCGCCGCCAACAGGTAGAGCGACAGTGTCAACAGGAATATCGGACTAAAACTCAATCCAGCTGCAAGTAAGACTTCGAAAAACGAAATCAAGTAAAGAAAAACCCAGTCGCGATCTTTCTTAACCTGCAACAATTTCACCGCAGACAAGAACACGATCAAATGAGCGAGCGCGGTTACGCCTAGCCGCTCGAGAGGTTCACCAATGGATTTTTGATACTGCCAATCGACGTAGAACAGGGGTATTGAAAGAAGAACAATTACGAGGCCGATTTTTTCCGGGACCTGCCATCTGGTTGTCTCGAGCCGCCAACTGACAATCATGATGACCAGAAATATCAGAGCCAGTGTGGTGCTTAGTCCTCCGGCCACCAGCAATGAAATCATTGCCACGCCAACCATGGCGTAGGAGAAAGCCCGAAAATATTTCTCGAAACCCATTGCTTATTTAACGTTTGACTCTAATCTCGAACAACTTGGGCCACAACTTGCCGGTAACAAAGAGACGATCCGTCTTTTCATCGTAAGCAATCCCGTTGAGTACACCCTCTTCATCCGCCACTTCGTTGGGAGACAATAAACCGTCTAGGTTCAACCAACCAGTTACCTTTCCGCTCTTCGGATCAATTATTGCAATTCGCTGTTTATGCCAGACATTCGCATAGATCTGACCTTTGATGTACTCAAGCTCGTTTAATTCTGTGACTGGCTCTTGGCCGTCGAGTACTTCCAGTGTTCTGGTGACATTGAGGTTATCAGGTGACAGAAATCGCAGGCGACTGGTGCCATCACTCAAAATCAGCGAGTGACCGTCAGTCGTCAGTCCCCATCCTTCGCCATCATAGCTGAGCTGCCCAAGCTTCTTGAAAGTCTGATGGTCGTAGACGAAGCAGAGTTGGTGCTGCCAGGTCAATTGGTAGATTTTTTCGCCCAAAAGGGCGATTCCCTCGGCAAAATACTCTTCGGGTACAACCACTTGTTGGAGCACTTTACCGGTCTGTAGTTCGACCTGGCGCAGACTCGATTTGCCATTTCTTCCTGTGCTTTCGAGCAGTTGACCGTTGTCAAAAATTAGGCCCTGGGTGTAAGCGTCCGGGTCGTGCGGATAGGTATGAATGATTTCGAAAGCATAAGTGGGCGCTGGTTGGCCAATGTCCGTCCTGGAAGCAGTGTCGGCAGGTTGGCAGTTTAGGGAGACTAGTGTGCCGGCGCAGAAGGCAAAAACTGCTAAAAAACGAAGTGTTTGTATTATCCGCGGAGTTGAGCGGGAAGTCATACCTGCATTTTGCTGGAGGGAGGTCGAAAAGACAAAACCCTGGAGTGCGCCGGCCCGGCGACGCTTTAAAGTTAACTGGCCTTATCGAGTCTCACTTATAAATAGTGTCACCATATTAAGTGTTGGGAAAAAGGGTAATATCGATATACCACAAGCGCCGCCGGGCCGGCGCACTCCAAGGGCGCGTGACATCCTAAAACGCCAGGACATCGACCGGGGCATAGTCATCGGTGAAGATCGGGTAACTCGCCAGTGGTCCAGCTTCACTCATGACTGATGCGTCCTCAATAAATGTTGGACTCGAAACTCGTCCCCCGATCTTCAACTCCATCGCCAGAGTCTGAACCATTTCGTTTGTCAGTCGTTGACTTGCAGTCGCCACTAGAATTAGGTTTCGCTTCCGATCGGGATCCGGAACATGAACTCTCTCTCTTTCATTATCAGTGAGATGTGGGAAAAAGTAGACATTGTCGAAGACCGCCGCAAGTGTCTTGTATTCCGAACGCAGGATCGCGCTCCGCGGCCCCTGCATCGAACCGTTTAGGTTAGTTACCAACACTCCATCAGTCTTTAACACTTGCTGAATCTCTTTGAAGAACTCCATTGTTGTCAGGTGAAATGGTATCTGCCCGCCAATTGTAAAAGCGTCGAGTATAACCACGTCATATCGCTCGCTTGTGCGACGGATATAGTTCCGGCCATCTTCGACATGAACGCGCAACCGGGGTCCCGCTTCGAGGTGAAAGAATTTGTGACTTACC
>DATIBX010000344.1:0-13644 GCA_035457105.1 Pyrinomonadaceae bacterium | reverse complement strand
GTAGTAAATAGGAAGCGTAAGATCACCAATGTATTTCCCGAGCATAGCTTTAGTGAGGTACCCAGTTTCGCCATCCCACTGCCTGCTTGATTTTTCCATCTCCGTCATCGAGCCGACAAACGTGTAGTTCGGGTTATTCTCCTGTGCGGCAATCAGTTCATCAAGAAAGGCCGCGTCTTCCGGCCTTCGGTTGAAATCAAGAACGAAAATCTTATGGGGCAGATTGTCGTAAGCAGCTTGAAGCACGATGCTTCTGACAGGCGTAATGCCGATGCCACCTGTAAGAAAGACAGCTGTCTTTCGGGAGTCGTTATGTAGTGTGAACGAGCCGTAAGGACCATCCAAGTTTATTTCCGTCCCAATCTTCATTGACTTCAGTGAGCGCTTGAAAGCCGTATCACGCATTCGAGTCGTGAACATCAGATCATTTTCATAAGGCGCGCTTGCCAACGAAAAGCCACGTATGTTGCCCTCGGCGTCGGTTTCGTCGGGATTGATCAGAGTGTAGTCAGCAAACTGGCCGGCTTTGAAAGTAAACCCTATGGGCTTTTCAAGATGAAATGACATTGTGCCAGTGGCGATTTCTTCTCTCCCACTTAATTTGGTCTTGTAGATTGGCATGTTGCAATACTCCTAAGATTTCCTGTGATCGAATCAGCGACTCCTACGTTCACAGGCGCTCCTGTTGGCGGTCCGATGTTCTGAAGCCGCGGCTTTTCATGTCCTTATTAGTTACCGCTTCGTCGGAGTTGATAGGGTTCAATTCCTCATCTTTGTCTTCCAGTTTTGAAAACGCAACGACGAGCATCAGGTCGCACATCGCTAGCGTCGAAACCACGTAGAGCAACGCAGTTTGTTCCCAGTACAGCAGCGCACAAATTGTGCCTGTCGCACCCAAGAGCCAAACGAGCTTTCGGAGACTCTTTTTCTGTCTTCTTCTGCTATTCCGATTCACTCAAGTACCCTCCCGCCTAAACTTTTTCGACGCCCACAGGCACCGCTCCTCAAGGGAAGAGGCACCTACGACCTTCGCTTTCCCACCTCTCCACGGCCCTATCATCGTCGTCACGGTTAACGTCATTCACGCTTAGTTCCTCACCGAAAGCATAAGGTGATTTCAAAGTGCACGACACCGTGTTATCACCCGCGTTAAGCAGGTGTTTTCACCGTCCTTTCATCTGGATGCTTTGAACGGCCAATCCCATCGGTCTGGATAGGACCAATCACTACAGCAAGGAAGGATCTGCACGCGGGTCGTATGATTGAGTCAACTTAATCATCCTGTCTGTAGATTCTCCTACGCTTCCGCTTGATAAGTCCCGTGTAAACACCTGAACAAGGCAGGTGTTCATACGCTCGCGATACCCGTGAATCTGGCTTAGATTTTTATATGACAATTTCAGAATGCGAGGATGCTTCAGATGAATGAAATTACAGACGTTACGCTCATGGATCAGTTAGACGAGTTGGCTGCGTTCGAGCCGAACGGATTCCCGTTCATCAGTCTCTACCTGAACATGCAGCCCGACCAACACGGACGCGATAATTTCGAATCGTTCGTTCGTAAGGAGTTTAACGCGCGCGCCAAGTCGTTCGCGCCGGAGTCTCAGGAGCTGGCGAGTTTCAAGAGCGACAGCGCTCGGATCAGGGCATACCTGCGTGACGAGGTGCGGCCTTCGGCCAACGGCCTCGCGATTTTCGCGAGTGTGGGCGACGACGATTATTTCAAAGCAATACAACTCGACGCCCCGATACCGCGGCACCGTTTGCACGTTAGCGAACGGCCTCACCTCTACCCGTTAGCGCGGCTGATCGATCAGCACCCACGCTACGTCGCGCTGCTGGCCGATACAAACTCAGCGAGACTGTTCGTCTTCGGCTTGGGTAAGGTCCTCGACCGCAAAGAACTGCACAACGTCAAGATGAACCGCACGCAGATAGGAGGATGGTCGCAAATGCGCTACCAGCGGCACGTAGACAACTATCACCTACACCACGCCAAGGAGGTGGTGGAAATGCTCGACCGTGTCATGCGCGAAGAAGCGGCCGAACACCTAATTCTTTCAGGGGACGACGTAATCATTTCGTTGCTGCGCGAGTATTTGCCAGATCGCCTCAAACAGAAGGTTATCGACGTTTTGCGACTCGAAGTTAGAACGCCGGAGCATGAGGTGCTGAAGGCGACGATGGAGGCTCTGCGCGAACATAACCTTCAGACCGATGCCGAGAAGGTCAGGTTGCTGCTCGACGAGTACCGAGCGGGCGGACTCGCCATCGTCGGATTTCGCGATACAGCAAAGGCCCTCGACCAGGGGCAAGTTGACGAGTTACTGTTAAGTGCCTCTGCCAGGGACATCCGATATGGCGAAGAAGACTTTGACCATGCTTTGATGGACGACGCTTCGACCGATCAGCCCGTTCGTGATCGTGAGACTCAACTAACAGCGCCTGATTTGCTCGTCACTCGCGCGCGGCAAACGGGCGCGCGCGTCACCTTCATCGAGGATCCGGCAATCCTCGCTGGGGTCGGCGGGGTTGGCGCGTTGCTCCGGTATCGGATTTGATTACTACCAGTCGGTATCGAACGAATTTAAGGAGAAAAACAGTCTTGAGTAGCAAGAACAATATCAATATGAATCATTATAAAATACGAGGTCGGGGACGACAGGGAGAGGCCGTTGTTCACAACGACGACAAACACTCATTTGCTCAGGTTGTAGCGTCGTCAGGCAATGACGTTGAGAATCGATTTCGCGGCGCCCAGAGAAATGTAACGCTTGCAAATCGCCTGGCGAAGTTCAGTAGATTACAGAGGCTCAAACGATCAAGAAAGATCAGGGGTTTGTCGGCCAGACAATTGATGGAAAGAAAAATGAGTCGGCACGCCACGAGCCAAAATAAATCAGAGCGGTTCACTACGGGCGCGAGTGTTCCGCGCTCCGACACTCAAACTGTCGTTTGCAAGTGATCATTATAAGCCCAGAGGAAGTACTGCAGAGAAAACGAGATGAAGAAGATTCTAAACTTTGAACGAATTCTATGCCCGGTAGCTGAGTCCCATGAGGCTGATGAAGGGCTGCGTTATGCAATAGCGTTGGCCCGTTCATACGACGCTAGCCTTTTCATCTTAACGATCGAGGAATCATCAGCTATTAGCACTGACTCCGTCGCGGCGATGCGCGCCGCCATCAACCGGGCCGTTGAACACTCGATCGTTTTGTTTCCTGGTGTCGGCCATTCGACTCGGCTCGATTGGAAGTTGATCGTCGCCGAGCGCACTCGTCCGGACGAAGCGATAATTCGCGAAGCCGGAGCGCAAAACATCGATCTGATTGTGATGGGTTCCCGTCGTCGGCCTTACGCAGCGAAACTATTAGGCTCGACCGCAGAGACCATTTCCGGGACGGCTCCTTGCCCAGTCCTCGTAACTCGTTTGGGGGCTCACCATGCCGCGAGCGCAATCGGCGCAATGGACTTCAAGAAGCTGCTCGTCGCGACCGACTTCTCGAGCGACTCAGAGCTGGCGCTACAGTACGGGCTCTCGCTCGCTCAGGAATATCAGTCGGAATTGCATCTGCTACACGTAATGACTGATTCAAAAACTAAGGACGCCGAACTCACGTGGACAACACATAGCGAGGAAGGTCCATATCACGAGGCGGCGAGACGGCTGCATCAATCGGTTCCTGCGGAGACTCATTTGTGGTGTGAGGTGACGCATGTAGTGCGTGAAGGCAAAGCCCATCGAGAGATCGTGTCCTATGCTGTTGAACGGGAGATCGATCTGGTCTGTATTGGGGCACATGGACAGGGATTTCGTTTAGGAGCACTCTTTGGATCAAACGCAGACCGTGTGTTGAGAGAGTCACCTTGTCCAGTTTTAGTAGCACGGCCCCTAAAGTTAGGTGCGGAGCCCGCAGCTGAACGAGTCCTCTAAACTCATCCACGAGCTTTCCTTGATGACCGAGCAGGATTGCGGACAACCACCACGGAGCAGTGCGCGTTCATCGCGACCGCCTCGGAGACGCTGCCTAACAGGAAACGCTTGAAACCGCGTCGCCCGTGCGAGCCCACGACGATTAGGTCAGCATTCCATTTTTTCGCCTCTTCTAGAATTACCTCTTTCGGGTTGCCGGAGTGCACGACCGCCGCCGTCGCTTTCAATCCTGCGGAAGTCAGAACTTCTTCGGCGCTGTTAACGTTGAGTATCGCGCTAGTGGGTTTGATCAACCACGGTTCTTCGACAGTCACGATTCTGAATTCGCTCTGTTCAGGCCAGGGCCGGTCGGCGATGGCTTGGGCCGCCGCCAGCGAAGTCTCCGAACCGTCAGTGGCGAATAACACCCTTCTCGCGGTGTCCAAAGTAAGAGCGTGATCGTTCGTTTGGTCACGCACGATCTGGACGGTGCAAGGAGCCGAGGTCACAACCGCTCTGGCGACGCTTCCAAGCATCCAGTGTTCAAAGTCCTTGCGGACGTGCGCACGCACCAAAATCAAATCCGTGGACCACTTCCGCGCGAAGAATGGAATGAGAAATCGCGGGTCTCCCCTCGTCACCAACACTTCCGCCGGAATTCCAACCTCTTTTAGGCGCTCAAGGGCAAGGCTTGTTATTTCTTTCCCCCGACCTTCCATCTCCCGCCGCACGGCGTCCTTTCCATACCCAAACTCGCGCCACACCTCCATCGGGACATCGGTGTCCGCCACAACTGAAAGCACATGTGCTGACGTGCCCTTAGGCCACGGACGGACGCCAACCGCGGCGACGAGCACTTCGGTCGAACTCGCCGAATCAACCGCAATCAATAATTTCATACTTCAATGCCTTCATCAGCCAGTCGTTAAAGAGTCTTCATACATCTTCACCAGGTCACGCGAAAGTCGTCTCATTCCACACTAACCCGGTGGTAGACTAAAGCTCGTAGTTTCCCGCAGCCTCGGGCTGATAAAGGACCTCGTCAACTTTAAGCCGGCGCACACCGGAGGGTACGGGCCACTCAATTGTATCTCCTCGTTTGTAACCCAAGATAGCCGTACCAATGGGTGCCAGTATAGAAATCTTGCCTTCGCTAAAGTTCGCCTCTGTTGGAAACACGAGGGAATAGGTATTAGCTTCACCGCTAACCAAATCCTTCAAGCGAACTTTCGAACGCATAGTAATTACGTCGGCGGGGATACGTTTCTGATCAACAATTTCTGCTCGATCAAGTTCGGCTTCCAACTTGTTCAGGTATTCCCTGTCGATGCCGTTGCGCTCGCGGGTGATTTCGATCAATCCGCTAAGACGTTGATAGTCCGGTTTGGTTATATAAATGTTCACGCTCTTTTTTGATTTCTTTCTCATGGTATTAATATCCCTTCAATTCAAGAATGGTTTTCTCATTCTGTCCGTCACTACCTGTTAAAAAAGATTCCGCACACGTAAATCAGGCTGCGGGGTTGAAGTATTCATCACTAAAGTTTTCTCCGCGCACAAGCTCAACGGAACAAGGCGCTCCCAACACAAGCGCCTCTGCAGCTTTCACCGGGCCCAGTCCGTTATAGCCGTCGTTCAACCCCTGGCTCAATCCGACGAATATGCAATCAGCAGCGAACTCGCGCGCCTCATGAAGAAGCACGTCTTGCGGCTTACCATCCCTGATCGCAATCGAAACTCTTAGACCCTTCGAGCGCAATTTCTGTGCGGCTTCCTCCAACATCACAGTGATCTCGGAATCCTTCATTGGATCACGTGGGCCATTCGTACGCACTGCCACTAAGCGTGTCTCGCTTCCGGGAAGCCAGGCCCGATCTGCTACTGCGTCAACTACATCCGCCGCTGACTTAGAACCGTGCACACCGATGATAATTCGTATTGGAGAATTGTCCTTTCGATCAGTTGGTCGGGCAATGCGAACTGAGCAATGTGCCTCTCGAGCTACCTTGAGCGCCGGTCCAGCGTAATCAGTTATTTGCGGCGAAGAACTAGTGCGTGAGCCCACCACAATAAGATGGGCTCCCCACTGTTTAGCCCTTCGTAGAATCTCATCAGCAACCGTAGCAGTATCCTGCATCGCCTCAGCCGTTACCGTAGCCGAAGGAAAGATGGAATTAATCCGGCGTTCAGCCTCACGTGACAAGAACCGTTGCTCTTCATGATCCCTTAATGCTGGCACAAACGAAGTCGCTCCTGCAGTTAGAACCCTCATTCGACGAACACTGACAGCGCGAGTGATCTCGTAGGGTGACAAAGGTAGCCACACATTCGTCACTGCAACGAGGGCGTCAAGTGCTTGCGGTAGGCCTGCCCTTCTCAAATCGTCCAGCGCCGTTTCGGCACTTTCCGAACCGTCGTAAGGAATCAACACCTTAATACTCTTCTCAGGAGCCCGTACGGCAGACATAGCGTGCATCGCACGACTCGGTTCATTTTTGGCTATTTTCAATAACATGTTGCTCTCTCCGCATCCGAGGGAAATTGATTCTTATAATTCTCACAGAAAAGCTGCGTAACGCGACCTCGCATACAAACCAAAATTACTCTCTGGGGTAGTAAAACGAACCGACCATTTTACGCTGGTCCAAATCGAACCGGCGGCGAGCGCCACAAGCTACACATGTTCGGTAAGTTTCACTCCCTCGGCTAAACGGGCGACTCAACTGTACGTGCCAGCATCCGAAGATTCGCGCGGTCGCTCCGCGCACCTTACTGACCAGGTGCGCCATCACGGCCGGTAGATCAGTGCCGGCTTGTTCAGCTACTACTTCCATGACTTAATTCCTCCGCAATCTTGGTTTTAGTCTGAATAGCTCTCTAGGTGATCAGTCAAAACTCACCCCTGTAACTTCCAGCACCATATCCGCTCGCTCGGAATCCTTACTGATGCTTTCGAGCAGCACACGAACACCGATTGCCTCGCCTGGCTCAAGTGCGGTTTGCCGCGTGGGAATTACCATTACCGTCCGCTCACGAACAGTTAAGTTTTGAGCGTCGACGATCGCACCGCGCATCTCTAACCCATTTATGGTTCGTCCGGTGTTGTTCCTGACTGTCGCTGTCAGATCTACCGCGAGACTATCGAAAGGATGTATCTTCTCCCTGCCGAACAATTGAGCCACTTCAATTTGTTCCCGAACCTGTTCGAACTCGTGCTCTCCCGGTCGTAAGGCACTTAACAAACGCGGTCCTGAATTAGAGTTCACAGGCTGCGTCATTGCCACCTGGTACAAACCCGCTACCATCAGAGCGATGATCGTGGTGATGACGGCGGCCAGGATAATTATTGACCACCGGAGTTCTGGCTCTTTAATTAATATTGGACCACGGTATGACACGACTTTATATCTCCTAATTACTTGAATTTATCGGTGTTGAGGCGCTTCAAGACTTACCGGCGCGATTGAAAGCCGATGACGAAACTATGCCCACAGTCTTTGCAGATGTATCGATCCTTTTCATGAACACCTACAACCAATCGCACTTCAGAGCAGTTCGGACATTGCACGAGCCATTGCCTCAACATTTCCAACCACTTTTCTCCCGCACCTTTTCCATTCCCGGGTGCAGTTAGGGCACTCTGTTCGCTTGGTCCTAATGCCATTTGGTCGCTCCGTTTGTTTCCATTGCCTAACAACGATTCTTACAGTGCTAGACTAGCCATCAAGGCTAATGCGGAATAGCGTATAAACACCTGAATTTGAGCGTATTTACACCTGAGATTTATCAGGCATCTGCGCAGCGTAGACTTACAACCTGAAAATGCTGCGTGTTACGTGATTCCGATGAGTGAAGCGAGAAAAGGAACTATTGAGGTTGGCAGACTAAGAGGCGGTGCGACTCAACTCTCTCGATGGATTGAGCATTGCGCTCAGCGGATAGCCTCAACAGCCTGTTAGAGAAAACGCCTGCAAGCAATAGGAAGCGGCATTCTTATTCGGATTGTTTTCGTCCCCGCACATGAAGGGCCAACTCAACCCGGTTGCTTAGATTCTTCTTATCAAGAATGCGACTGATGTGACCCTCTATCGTCCTTAAGCTGAGCTTTAGTTCAGCGGCAATTTCCTTGTTTGAGAGTCCACGCGCAACGGCCTCAGCGACGCGCCACTCCGCGTCCGTCAAGTCTTCGTCGCGGATCAGATCTGAGTCGTCGGGCTCCTGCTCTCCAAACATGCGCGCGAGGTCGGAATGCGTTCGTTGTACTCGTTCAAGGATGCTCTTCACGATAGCCACCAATTCTTCAGGCTCGAAGGGCTTTGTGACGTAGGCATCCACGCCGGTGCGAAACCCCGTGATGCGGTCCGCGGTCTCATCTTTGGCGGTGAGGAAGATGATGGGTACAAGTCGGCTACGCGGCGCCGCGCGTAGATTCCGCACGAGCGCGTAGCCATCCATCCCCGGCATTCTAATGTCACTGATGATCAGATCAGGAAGCGCTTCCGCGACACGGACCATTGCCTCGGCTCCCCTGCGCGCCGTCTGCACATCATAACCTTCTGCACGCAATGTTTCTGATACTGCAAGGAGGAGACCCGGGTCGTCATCAACAACCAGCAACTGTTTGGTCATGAACTTAATCCTTATTCTGGTTTATTGCATCCTCCGTCATTCCATAATGGCAAGTGCAATTTGAAAGTGCTGCCACGTCCAACTTCGCTATCTACAGTGATCCGCCCTCCCATTCTCTCCATCACGTTACGGGCAAGATAAAGACCAAGGCCAACGCCTGACACATCGGCATCCTCCAGGAACTCAGCGTTGGTCGTGCCTTCAGCCATCGCCGCCGAATGGGGTGCCGGACGTCCGCGGTGAAATTTGTCAAAGAGAATGGGCATATCCTCAGCTGGTATACCTCGACCGTTGTCTTTCACGTTTATGACTACATGCGATTCTTCTTCAGCGGCAGATAGAATAATGCGGCCGCCATCCGGTGTGTACTTGATGGCGTTTTCGACGATGTTCGAAAGAACACGACGAAGCTCTTTGGGGTCAGCGCAGACTGGCGGAACCTCAGGCTGAGGTTCAACTCGAAGTTCGTGCCCCCTCTTCTCAGCTGATCGCGCCTCTGACTTGACGACGGAGGAGATCACTTGGTCCACTTCAACGCGTTCGTGTGTGACGCGTAACACACCCCCTTCGATACGGGAAAGGTCCAGCATGTTGAGTACAAAATCAATTTGACGATCACATTCCACAGAGATCGTTTCCACATACTCGCGCCTTTTCTTTTCCTCGAGCCCGTCGCGCATCAGCAGTCTCGTAAGCGCCTTAATTGTCGTCAAAGGTGTGCGCAGCTCGTGCGAGACAGTTGAGACAAACTCCGACTTGAGTCGGTCGATTTCGGCCAATCGCGCTGCCCTTTTTTGTAATCGCTCGGCCATCGAGTTAAAGTTCATACCAAGCCGTGACATTTCGTCGTGCCCTTCGGTTGGCGCTCGCGCCGAAAAATTCCCGCCTCCAAACTCTTCAGCGGCGAGGTTAAGGAGCCGCACGGGCCGGGCAATACTCCTTGCGATGAGCAGCGCCCCTGTCATCGTACCGAGCACAACTATCAAGCCAACGACTGCATAAAGCATCAGCTGGCGCCACGCAGACGCATAAAGAATCGTACTCGGAATACCGACCATGACAATGTAGCCGGTTTTGCCTACGCGCCCCAATCCATAGACACGCTCAACACTATCAATCGAACTCCTCACAACTACGAGTCCCGGATTGTGATTCTGAAGCGCCGAGAAAAACTCGGAATTACTTAGATCCATTCCTATTGCGGATTCTGGAGTCTGGCTACGATAGACCACGCGGTATCGCTGATCGAGCAAAGTCACAACCGCGCGATCTGGCAAGGTGATCCCGTGGAGTGGCTCATTCAACGCCACGCCGTCGATGCGTGCGACTACAGCACCTCCATCTTCAAGCGGTACCGCGATGGCCAACAGATAACGTCCCTCTCCGAGCGTCCAGTCTGTCTCAACATCGGGCACTCCACCTCTAACTCCACCGATGAGCTTCTCGGCCAGGCCCGGCGGAAGATTGCCCGCGTCCGCGGGTTCAGTCGCCACAACTTTTGCATTTGCATCCAGCACTCGGAGATCGATCCAATGTGTGCGATTTCTCAGTGCGGCCTTCAGGTTTTCTACGAGAGCTGACTTGTCATTCAAGTGGCTAGGCGGATACGAAGCCATGGTTTTGAGAGGCTGGTATTGGGCGTCAAGCCAGCGATCGAAAACGACCGCAGCCAATTCTGCTTGCTGCTCCAGACCGTCATTAAGCTGGTTTTGCTTTTGACTCCAAACTATCGCAAGTACTGTAAGTCCGACGATCAAAAGCGGCAGAACACCACCTATTGCCAGCGCCAATAATCGCCCGCGGATGCTCATCCCTGCCTCCAAACTGATGTGTGTTTTGAAGTATAGCAATCTGACGGGCAGCCAACACAAGAGAAAACCCTATGTTGCGTGAGTGATAACACGCTCGTTGCAAATTGGTTTTATTAATACGATCCACTCGTCTAACCAAGGCGAGAATCGGGTTTGACAGGAAACACGAGAAGCACTTCCCGGGGAGCAATCGAGGATCGACCAAAATGATTCTTAGACTTCGAGGAAAAGCCGTTAGCGGAAGGTCTGCGATCGAAGTCGTGCGTGCGCTGGAAGAAGGCGACAGCGATTATTGTCAGGGTGGCGGACCAATTCCTCAGTACCTTCATTGGTCTCTTAATCGATTAAACGGCAACTTGTCAGCGCACGATCTCGACTTAAGTGACAGGTTGGGGGACGAGCCACTTGCGTTTCGCTCGGGACGTCATTCGTTACGCAGTTCTTCTCTCTCCTCTTCTCAAGTCCCGGACATTTGTACTCATCTCGTCAACGGCTTCTCTACTAGAGGCGGCCTGCATCTCCACATCTCTGGCTTCCAAATTGGAAAACGCCACCACAATCATGAGTCCGCCTATCGCCAGGGTCGAAAGCACGTAGAGGACCGCAACTTGTTCCTCGTACAACAACGCACAAACCGCAGCCGCCGCAAATAGCCAAAAGAACTTTCTACGACGTCGTTCCTTTATTTTCATTTTGTCTTCGTGCCTCATTGATCCGACTCCCCCCTTTACATTTTGTGTTAATGCTGCATCACGTGCGGTGCTTCCGACCTTCATAACAGTCAAACACACTTACCACCTTCGTTTTCCCATCTCTCAACTGCTCGCTTGTCGTCAGTGTTTGGGATCTCATCATTCATTTCCTAAGTCCTTAGCTACCTCCAGCTCAACGGTCGGGCGATCACAATGGTCTTTCATCAGCCAACATGCTTCTTAGCATCCACGCAGCCTTCTCATGGGCCATCACACGGTGAGTCAGCAGGTCTTCAGTCGGTGCGTCAACGGCCGTGTGTGCGACCGAAAGTGCCCAACGCGCAGTTCGTGCACACGTTTCATGATCTCTTAACAATTCAGCGACCATTTCGATAGCACTAGTAACCGCCTTGGGCTCCTGGAGGTAAGTAAGCTTCGAGAACTCGCCGTACGAGCCGGGCGCAGTGCGGCCAAGCGCGCGGATTCGCTCGGCGATGACATCGCCGGCCAGCCAGAGTTCGTTGTATTGCTCCTCGAACATCAAGTGCAGCGTATGGAACATAGGTCCGACTACGTTCCAGTGGAAATTATGCGTCTTGAGATAGAGCGTGAAGGTGTCAGCCAGGACATTGGACAGTGCCTCACCCACCTTCTGTGTGTCTTCGCTCACCATCGTGGTGAGCGGTATTGCTTTCGTTTCGATTCCAATCGCGCTCGACATTCATTTCTCCTCTTCTGTCAAAGTTGTGATGGGTTCCAATTGAATTCGTTGCTCAATGGCTTCAGCACCACAATTGCCAGCATATAGTGAATTCAAAGTGCACGTAACCGTGTTATCACGCGCACAGTGCAAGTGTTTTCACGCCCTTTCATCCTGAAAGCTTTGAACGGCCCATCGCGACCGACTTGACGTGTTAACACCTGTCACGCTTTAGTGTTAACACGCTATTCGGCACTGAATTTCCTCCTTAAAATTGAGGATACAAGAAGGGCTTATGACTATAAGGAACTGATCTGACGAGCTTCGCCTGATGATGGAACTCGATAGATCCAGGACTTGGACCAGTGAACCAATCCTGGGCTTTGATCAACTACATAGAGACAAGGAGTTGGAGGCAGGAAGAAAAGATAATGACACTTTCTATTAGATTTCGGAGCATGACGGCCTGGGTCATTCTAATTCTCATCGTGGTGCTCTTTCCGTCGGCGGTGAAGAGTCAGACACTACCTTATATAGACAACGACGCTGATTACATTCTCGAACTACCATCGCCAAAGTGGCGCACCGTTACTCTATCCGGCATCGCTCGAACCAGCACCGAGTTCAGATATGGAGACGAAGGCTTAGTACAGCTGCGCATCCGCAAAGAGTTGGTGGATGCAGGTGTGTCGCCGGTAGACATGGTTCAGCGTCAGCAGCGATTCGATCGCGGTTTCTTGGTCGGGTACGTGAAGGGAAAAGTTGAGAGTTTCGAAGGACAATTGAATGGCACCAGATATCCCTACGAGTACGTCAGCGCAGGTAAACCAATGGCCGGACTTAGTTACTATCTTCAAGCGAACAACCGCGTGGTCTATAGAATTGAGTTCACCGGACCGGCGGATGAGTTGAGGATTCTGACCGATCAAACCGAATTCATCGCCCAGAGCTTTCGGTTGAGATAACCGCAGTCTTCCTGTCAATAGATTCCCTACGCTTTCCGCTTGATAAATCGAGATGTAACACTTGGACAAGACCTGAGTTCAGCGTAGGGTAATCTTTCCAGGAACGTATGAAGTGATTAAGAGTGTAATCGCTTATGATTCGGCGAGCACACACAAAGGAATTAATAACCTAAGCCAAGCTGATCTACTGAATAGAGTGTCAGCGTAAGAAAGGTTGCGATATGCACGAGCTAACGAACAGTGAATCTCATTTGCAATGTAGGAAGTGTGATGCGGAAAATGGGCGGCTCATCAAGTTTAATAGCCCGAATAACCAGACCTATTACCTTTGCGGTGCCTGTGTGGAACAAGACGACAAGCGCGAAAAGAGGTTTAGTCCGTCATGGAAGCGTTCGCGTCGTCCTCCGGCTAAACTGGCTGTTGCTGTATCGTGAAACGTTCGCTTGCATACAAACGCGGCTTCGTTAGCACTTTGGCGGACCTTTGCGTGGACATCACAAGGCTCTCCCAGAAAGGGCTTCGTATTAACGGCTGACGAGATCATGATCGCCCAGGACGTCCTGGCCCAAGGGCTCTCCAAATCTGGAGCTGCGCGCTCGTGATAACCTGCTCATAGAAACTTCCACCGGCAGATGTACAAAGTTCGCTCTTTCATGTGGTGATTGGAAACAACCCACCGAGAGGCGAATCACGCGGACGCAGCTTAATGCTCGCTGGCTCTTTTTGTTTACTGAGTTGGTGGTGTTGCGCGCTACTCGTCTATAGCTTTGATAAGCTTAGAGCTATCATATCTCGCTCTGATTCGTAGTTAATAACCAACTTGAAGGAGTAGTTCTCATGCGATTCGCATTCGGACTTTTACTAGCTGCCATCATTGCCACCACAGTCACTGCACAGACACGGCCACGCGGCCGCGATTTGGGAATTCCCT
>DATIBX010000343.1:0-28768 GCA_035457105.1 Pyrinomonadaceae bacterium | reverse complement strand
AGTCCCACGGTTCTATGGCGTTGACAGTCCGACAGGCGTGCAATTTTCCTACAGCTACAACCTGGTCTATGCCAGTTCAGCCTTTGAAAACGCCTACTTCGCCTATCTGAACAGCATTGCAGTGGCGAGTCCAGTTACACTCTTTCAGGACCAGTACAATCATCAAAACGCACACTCACTAACCGTCAACCAGAATTTTAAGATCGATGCAACGAAGGCGGAAAAATGGCTCGGTGATCATTCACTATCGATGTTGGGTATTGATCCAACCAGGTACACGATCTTCTTTGTTAACTGGTATGGACGTCCAGATTTCAAGTTCCATGGGTACGTCATGGCGGATGAACCGGATCCGGATACGGGCGTCAACTGGCAAGACACCGATCTCTTCGGCGCAAAGGAATTTCAACTCTCAGCCTGGGGAGGAACAGCACCAGACGACGCCGAGTCAGGTTATGGGACGCTGCGCAGAGTGTGGTTCTTTGATTTGTCCGCCGGGCCTGAATTTGCTGGAGGTAATTGGAATGTTGACGATGCAGATGTGAGTGGGGATGGTTCACTCGATTATCGTTTGCCGCCAATCTGGGAGTACGGGAGTCTTAATGGTTACCGACCTTTCAATTCCCTTTCCTATGACCTCGGCTTGGTGACAAGATTTGTCGGCATCAACCTATTATTCACGCCATCTCCGATTTATAACGTTGCTCTTTCTCCGCCGAAGTTACCATCATCCATACAGCTCGATTTGAACTTGTACCAGGGCGATCCTGAACTGGACGGAAAAGCAAGGCTCCATAGCGATTATGCATTGCAAAAGCTCTCAAAGCTTCGGCCATTAAGTCCGTTCTCGATTTCACTCACGGAGCGTCCGCTTGCAGGAAGGTTTGAAGACCTTTTTAAGGACTGGATCGCTTTCACTCCGGCTTACGGAAACAATCAAAACGCGCTGAACTCCTACTTCGGAAATTTCTATCTTTACTATGAGAGTCATGCAAATCAGTTTTTGAATGGAGGAGCAGATTACGAAATACCAATCTTTCTTATAATGAGCGCTACTTCCTATTGGCCACCAGATCGCTGTCAATGCAGCTACGCGGACGACAACTATAGAGATGGCACTCAATCGATGATCTTCATCAATCTAAGTAACTTTTTTGCAACGCGCGGATTTGGTTTCACAGGGTTTCTCGTTCATGAAACTGGACATTACCTCGGTATGTCGCACGTGCATGATGGTTACGATTCAGAGTTGGACTTTGATTATGACCGTAATCGGATTCCTCTCGCTGACCTTGGTGACGAATCATCGACTGTAATGTCGTACACACACTTGAATCTCGACTTCAGTCAGTTCAACCGCGACACCATGAATCGGAATTTAGTTGCTGCGTATATCAACCAGGCAAATAAGGTTATTTTTAAGATCCTGGCGAGTCCTCGATCAAAGGAAGTTCTTTCTCTGCTTAGCGCTGCGGATCAACAGGCAGGAGTCGCACTTAATCTCTATCAAACTTTGGAATATGCAAATTCAGTGTACTACGCCAAAGATGCTTACTCTAAAGTCCTTGATGCGGCTCAACAGATCAACGTTCCTGTTGAACAAGAAGCGCCTGCGGCTGACTACAAGGCTCATGGATCAAATTACATGTTCACTGATGATTTCAATCCCGGCCGACGACACTGAAAGGGAAAACAACACTCCCAACCTTCAGTAAGCGGTGGTGGTGAGCTCGACGCGCTCGAAACGCCGCGCGGCCAAATCGTCAGGGCGGATCCAGAACTGGTAGACACCCTCGCCGAAATAGTGCGCGAGACCTTCGTCAGAGGAGAGTTCAAGTAGAAGAAGAAACTCGCGCGCACGCTCTTCGATATCTGCCTGAACGTCGACAGGCGCAGCGAGCATACGGTCCGGAATCCTAATGTGAAGGCCGCGCTCTGTTTGGGTGGCAAGCGCATGGCGACTGCGAATGTAATCTAAGACGTCGAGTGGAATCCGGGCTGCGGCTTCGGGACCTGCGGAGAGCGACGCTTCGACAGACAAGTTGCTCGCATCAGTGATCAACAGGCGAGTGAGCCAGTCGTGATCCTTTATCCACGACCAAAACTCGTCGCGTTCCGTCTCCGGCACTGAATCGAATGCCCTGGCAGTCGACGCACGATTGGACCAGGAGCTAAGTGAGTCTTGTGCCTCCGTCACCTTCGCGGCAAACTCCTCGTCGCTAAGCTCCCGGAAATGTCGGGTTCGCGCCGCGGGAACTTCGCGTTTCATACCTTTGGCAACCAGGCCAGTAGTAATGCGGACGGCGTTCCAATCCTGCGGAAAGTTCGCGAATGGCCGGTCCCTGTTTGGCGTCCCTCCCTTGTACCAGCTGCGGTACTCGACGACTGCGCCTGCAATTGCCGGAATTGCCTCGCTCGTATTGATTGTCCCCGACCAGGCATAGGTTTCGTTTAGTGCCTCTTGAGTTTCAGGCAGCGTAGCACCCTGGATTAGCACGGGATCGAACGGCCATTTCGGCAACAGGCGCGGCCATTCGGTATCCGATTGGGGCCATCTCCAGACCAGCTTCGAGTCAAATGCATGTGGCAGATCGGATGGAGGTGCAATCTCACCCCATCCCTGCGATGGACCGGGTTCGTAAACAACGCGGAAGGGGTTTCCCTCTCCCCATTCGAGATCCAGAAATAGGTACACGACACCTTGATCAGGAAAGATTCCAAGGCGACCCGCAGCAGGCACCGCGGAACAATCTACCTGCATGATGAAAGTGTATGGCCTTGTCTCTCCACTGGGCCACTGAAAGCCAGGAGGAGCGATCGGCAACCCACCAAAGAAGCTTAGGTGAGACTGATCATGGTTCGGAGGCACGATCTGCCGGAAGAGGATCGCCTGCCTGCGAGCTGCGAAGATGGTTTCGTGAATAGCTGGACCCGATCCTGCGGGCGAAGGCTGCGACGCTTCAGGTGGGAGTTGTCCGCTGAGTTCGCCTTTGGAGCGCTCACTATAAGGTGGCTGGGCCAATTGGTCCACCGGCACCTGTTTCGCCGGACGCTCATCCTTAGGTTCTGATCTGTCTTGCCCGGGACGGCGAAGGAACTTTATCTGGTCACGGAAGTACGCAATGGCACCAGCGCACAGCACAGCCGCGCCAAGCACCACAAACTTGATTGGCATACTGCTATATTTGATCGACTCAGTAACCCCGATCGCGAAAAGCAGTGCTAGCAGGGTGAGAAAAAAGCAACCAAGCGAACTCCAAATTCGATCCATCGGACCTCCTGCTAAAGCACACCTGCAAATCTAGATAGATCCTGGATTAAGGAACGGACTTGAGCTTTGCGGTCTATTTTATGCGGCGACGCTTTGAGCAATCAGCACTTCAGCAGGAATGCCTAATCCTTGATGTTAAACGCCGAATCATTGGTAAAATAACTGTCGGGTTTTCTGTGAAATGATCCGCATCAGCCGACGTCATTATGGCACGATCCCATATTGGGAGCCACAGGCCCGACTTTTCGCTAGCGCTTGAAAAATCAGGTAAATGCGGTGGGTGGGAATTGAACCCGACCTGAACGGTTTTAGAGACCGCTGCCTGACCTCTAGGCTACCACCGCAGAAATCAGCCTATCAGAAAACCAAGTTTCGAAGACCTGGCGCCGCGCCTATTCAAGGGAGCCAGGTCCTCTTGCCTGTGCCTTTAGATCAGGCGGAGGTTGCGGAAGAGATGAGAATCGGCGTTCGGACAAACAGCGACGGCTGTCTTCTCACCTCCCATATCAGGCTCCCTAAACGATTCGCAGATAATCCGCGCATCGTGGAGCCGGCGCTCCCATTGAATGAGTGCACTCTGACCGCGCACACCCACAATAATTAGCGTCTTGTGATCGTTCGCCCACTCCTCTATCTATGGATCGTCCTTGTGCTTACACATCAGTTCAGCTAGCGCGTGACAAGCCTGCACTGTTTGCACCGGACTCGCGAGATCGCGCCGGACAAGAATGTAGAGCCTGTCTGGTGTTATCCCATTACGGTTAGACATGGCCCACCTCGTTTTCCGTAACCGCACGCATCCACTCATCCACTTGACTGAACCGCCCGGGCTGGTTTTTTACACGGTTGCCAAGTTTACGGAGAAGACGGTAGGCCGCATACGCGAGCGATTTTTGCTCGCCCGAAGTACGTGCCTGACAGCGGAAGATACCCATGGACAAGAGCGGCGAGATCTCATTCTTCTGAGGCACGGTCTCGGCCGCGTTTTTGAGGATCATCCTGGCAGCCAGCAGGAGAGTGGCGCGCCGTTTTGAATCCCGATATTGCCGCCACAACGTGTGCTTCGGGGACATATGGGACTCGACTCGCTCAAACTTTACCTTTGTGTAGGTCCAGCCCGCGGACATCAACTCTTCCGATGGTCTATGGTTCCGGAATATTTTTCCATCGGGAGACAGGTAAGCGTACTTCTGATCCTCGGTGGACTTATAGGTCTCAGTCTTGAGATTACGAATTTTTTCCGCAATCTGCGCGTACTCATAGCAAAGTGCGTTCTTTATGGTAACCATCTGATTCTGCCTTTCTGCCGAAGAGTTTCGGCATGGTCTGAGGTTTAATGGCCCAGAAGCCTTGTAGCTTCTACTTCCTCCGCGGCGAAACCGATGGCTTAAGGCGGATGCGCGCTCTACAACATGTAAAGGTCTCCTTTCGTTTTCTGGATCTTTACTAAAAATAAAAAGAGCCGCACGCAAAACTGCGTGACGGCCAGTGTGGTTGGATCTTTGTACGACGGTCGTGTAGCGAAGATTTCTCTGCGCGCCGAGTACCTACGTGAACCGTGAGCTCATGTCTTCCTTAGTATCTCCAAAATCACTATAACGAAAATCACATTCGTCTTTCAAGCTGATTAGGCTGCCCCTGGTTCAGTTTGAGGCTGGGAGGTCTAACTTGCAACAGGCTTGGCTCAGACACTTAATTCTCTTTAGTCTCAGTGGTGCTCGATCAGAGATTCGACGACCTGCGCTCAGACCCTCGCTTCAGCGATCTAGTTCGGCGTGTGAGACTTCGACAGTAACCTACCTTACTAAGCATATGGTTAGGGACCATCCGGCAGCCATGTTACCTCTCCCGTGTCGAGTGAATAGAGGGCGCCGACGACTCTCAGTTTTCCATGAGATACGAGTTCGGCCAGTATCGGGTTTGATGTGCGGAGTTGTTTTACGACCATCTCGACATTAGCTTTAACCGCATTCTCAACCGGGTCGCCTGGCAGCCCTCGACTCTTCTCCACAGCTGGGCGTAGCAAGTTGACCAGCGCAATGATATGACCTGCAGCCTCTCCTCCCTCAACCGCTGCGGTAACCGCCCCGCAGTGCTGATGTCCAAGTACAACGAGCAATGGAATATGCAAGTGCTCTGCGCCGTATTCCAAACTACCCAACTCGGTATCCGAAGCCACATTGCCCGCCACGCGCACAATAAAAACATCCCCCAGGCCCTGGTCAAAGATGACTTCCGGTGGGACCCGGGAATCAGAGCAGCTCAAAATCTGAGCGTGAGGACTCTGACCGGATGCCAGTTGCTGCTGTCGTTCCGCGGTTTCGTGTGGATGCTCGTAACGGTGCTTCACGTGGTGAGCGTTTCCCGCCTTCAATCCTGCTAACGCCGACTCTGCCGTTACCTTCTCATCAGTCTTCTGTCCGGTGCTGAGAACTGCAAGGGAGAGCAGCAATGAGGCCGCTATCCCGAAATAGACCAAACGATTTATCGTCACAACCAGTACCTCCTACGCGCTAGTGAAGTCGCGTGCTTTACTCGATCATTTAAATACAGGCAACGCTCCTTGATGATTAGCCCCAATGATGGTGTTTTGCAGCTGCTCAATAAACTAAAAGGCGCGCGAAGTATCCTGTGCTGAGATGTGCGAGAGCCCAAGACGCTGAACCAATCTTTGAAATCTTGGATCGCTACGAATTACGCTGAACTGCGGCCAAACCTTTAGATAAACCATATGGAAGCTATGTTCCTCGTATGCTCTTTCCAACCATTGAAATGACTGTCTGTCATCGCCAAGTGCCACACTTATTGCCGCTTTCTCATAGGATGAAACATAACGCTCTTGTGAGAGTTCGTTTAACTCGGCCAGAATCGCTATCGCTTCATCTCTTCTCAATGCTTTCGCATAGGCGTGGCCAAGCGACGCCTTCATCAATGGACTCCCTCCCAACAACGTAGTCGCCGTTTGAAACTCTGCGATAGCTTCGTCAAACATTTCCTTCTGCTCATACGCCAGCCCAATGTGCCAGTGCGCGACCGCAAAATTCGGATCCATTTCTATCGTCCGGCGGCATTGTTCGATGGCTTCGTCATAGTGGCCCGCAAAGTAGAGAGTTGCGCCCATGAATGAATTCATTACGAGAGACGTTGGCTCAAGCTGTAACGCTTGCTTCATTTCCTCTAGCGCATCTTCCAATTGATCCGTTGCCGTTAAATAGTGGATCGCGTACCACTGGTGCGCCGTCGCATAATCCGGGTTGAGTTGCATGCTGAGCTTGAACTCTTTCTCGGCTTCCGACCAATTCCAATCGTAATTCATCAGCACGTGTGCCAGCGAAGCATGTGCTTCAGCGAGTTCGCTATCTATTGAAAGCGCATTCATTGCAGCTTCTTTCGCCTTAGGCATTGTTTCATGCGGAGCGCCAAAATTGTAGAACGTGAGTCCTATGTATGAATCTGCCAACCCTGTGAAGGCCAGCGCGTAACCAGGATCCTTTGCGACCGCCAGCTGGAACTGTTTAATGCCCTGGTTGAAACCTTCTTCCGTTCTCTTATTCCAGAAGTAACGTCCTTTAAGGTAAAGCTGGTAGGCTTCGGCGTTGTTGGTGTAGCGCCTTGTCAAACGCTTCTGATCTTCGCCCGAAACCTTCAGGGCCAGCGCTAGTGCCACTTTTGCGGAAATAGAGTCTTCAACTTCGAATATGTCGGTAAACTGTTCGTCGAACTTGTCGGCCCAGAGCACAGCCTCGTTCGGGACGCTAACCAGCCGCGCCGTCACTCTCAGTTGCCCTCCGGCTCTGCGGATGCTTCCCTCCAGCACCGTATCGACCTGAAGTTCCTGACCTGTCTCCAATGCGTCCTTCTCAGAACTTGCATACTTTAGGACAGCGCTCGTTGGGCGCACTATCAAAAGGTTCAGACTGCTCAGTCGCGTTGTCAGGGTCTCCGCAATACCAATACCCAGATACTCATCGCCTCGGTCTACTCCCAACGACTTGAACGGAAGCACTGCAATTGACTGGATGGTCGAGTCAGCGATTCGTCCCGTCTTGTTTAGAACGGTTGCTACAAAGCGATAACCGCGCCGTGGCACCGTCTCTATGAATTTCTGACTTTGGTTCTCACCGAGCGCTTTTCTCAATAGCGAAACGTTCTGCGCGAGACTGCCCTCTTCAACAAAACTGTTAGGCCATAACTTACGCATCAGCTCACTCTTCTCAACCAGATGCCCGCTGTTCTCCACCAGTGTTACCAGCATGTCGAATGCTTTGGGAGTCAGCGAAACGGTTTCTCCCTCATGAAGTAGTAGCCGTTCGGTCGCGTCGAGTCGGAAACCACCAAATTCAAAAAGATGTTTCGCTGCCGTGTTCATAAACCCTTTCAGAATTCAATGAGAATTTTATGAGAGTTTTCTCCAGACCTTCGCAGGACTTCCCGACTGCCTTAAGGCAATGTGCAACGTAGGAGAGGTGAGACAGGCTACAAAAACGTCGAGGACGAGTCCGGGGGTCTAATTACTTTAGTTGAATCGGCCAGTCGCATCAACGGGCGTGGCTAAATCCGGGGCCGTGAGCAGTTTCGCACGGCAAAGAAGTCACTACTTACTCGGTTTCGAGAAAGGAGAGATTCAATGACATACCGCAGTAGAACGAGCAATCGCGCGATGTTCCTCCTGGTACTGATGGGGTTTGCGATCAATGTCGGACCACACGCTTCAGCTCGACGTACATCCATAAAACCAAAGACGGCTCTGCAACCCGATATGGTGCTTGAATGGAATGCAAATGCGGCCGCCGCAATCGTGGGCGTTGCGGGTCTGCGTCCTGAGCGAGGACTAATTCGTTTGGCGATGGTGCACATTGCAATCTATGACGCCGTTAATGCAATCGATGGCTATCCGTTCCAAGCATACGGCATCCACCCAACAGTGATTTCACCGGCCTCAGTTGACGCCGCGACCGCAACTGCCGCACACGATATGCTCGTGGGGCTCTTCCCTGCTCAACAACAAGATCTCAACGCAAAGTACGCGACTTCACTGAGCACCATCGCCGACGGTCAAGCGAAGATCAATGGCATTGCAGTTGGTCAACAAACGGCTGCCGGCATACTTGCTTTACGTGCAAACGATGGGCGGGACGCGACGGTAGCGTATTCGCCGGGTACTGGGCCGGGTGTGTGGGTGCCAACTCCTCCAGGCTTTCTTGCTGCCGCCGCTCCCGAGGCCGCACACGTTCAACCATTCGCCCTGAACAGCCCTTCGCAATTTCGCGCTGATCCACCTCCGTTATTGACCAGTGACACATGGGCACGCGATTACAATGAAGTTAAGAACCTTGGGCCGGCCACCGGCAGTAAGCGCACTCCCGAGCAAACTGATATTGGTCGCTTCTGGTCGGACCAACCCATCCTCCAGTGGAACCGTGCCTGGCGCAACATCGCAATCACGCAGAGGTTGTCACTCGAAGAGACCGCACGCTTCTTTGCTATGCTGGCAACAGCTTCGGCGGACGCCATAATCGCGTGCTGGGATTCCAAGTACACTTACAACTTTTGGCGCCCGGTCACTGCAATTCGGGCCGGCGATACTGATGGCAACAGCCAGACCGAACCTGACATCAACTGGATCGCGCAGGTGGTGACGCCCAATCATCCTGAGTATCCCGCGGCGCATGGCTGCTTCAGCGGATCTTCGACGCAAACCCTGAAATTCTTTTTTGGCACAGATAACTTCAGCTTCACCATAGACAGCCAGGTTGCCGGTCTGACACAACCCGTGCGTTCGTATCACAGCTTTTCACAGGCACTCGACGAGGTTCGCGACGCTCGCGTTTACGGCGGCATGCACTATCGTAACTCAGCGCAGAAGGGTGCGATCCTGGGGCGGCAGGTTTCGCGGTTTGTCACCACTCACTTTTTCCGTCCCACGACAGGATCCAACCAATTCTAGACTTCACTCCGCGGAGAATTTCAAGAGGATATGTACCATGACTTTAAAAATCAGTACTGCCATTCTTGCGACTGTCACTCTGATCGGCCTCCCAGCCGTCTGCTACTTCGCGCCTCGGAGTTACGCGCAACTTCCCGATAAGACAGTTACCCCCAACTCGGCGAATGTCGGAATTAACAAATCATTTCCTGAACAGGCAGGAGCGGGTCACGGTGACGTGATGACTTTAGACTCCTCTGTGTTCGTCATCAAGCGCGATCCCTTTCGAGCAATTCGGCGCGGACGTCAAATTTTTCAGCGCAAGTACACGAAGGTGCAAGGAATGGGACCGCTTTCTGGAGACGGCATGGGGAACATTGAAACGACTTTGGCAATCGGCGCCGGGCTGGTTGATAGTTGCGCGGGCTGCCATGGACGGCCACGAGGCGCCGCCGGCTTTGGAGGTGACGTCGTAACAAGGCCCGATAGCCGCGACGCGCCACATCTCTTTGGCCTTGGGTTGAAGGAGATGTTAGCGGACGAGATCACTTCCGACCTGCGTGCCATTCGCCAGCAGGCAATTAACGAGGCCCTGCAGTCGCCTTCGAACCATCCTGTGACCAAACGACTAACAAGCAAAGGCATCAACTACGGTGCGCTCAGTGCGACGCGTCGAGGCACGGACGTGAGTATCGATACTTCGGCAGTAATGGGTGTAGATCCTGACCTGCGCGTGCGCCCTTTTTTCGCGCACGGGGGAACGATCTCGATACGAGAATTCGTTGTCGGTGCGTGGAATGCGGAAATGGGACTTCAGGCAGTCGATCCGGAACTCGCGAACGCACATAATGGAGCTGCCATCACTACACCATCAGGCATGGTGCTCGATGGCATCAAGGATAGGATCGAAGCGCCGCCTGCTACTTCCGCCTTAGATGACCCTGACGGAGACGGTGTTTCAAACGAGATCCCCACAAGTATTGTGGATTTCATGGAGTTCTATTTGCTCAACTACTTCAAACCTGCGACCTATGAACAAACGCCTGCAGTAATTGCCGGCCGACAAAAGTTTCAGGAGATTGGATGCGCTCGCTGTCACATCCCTGACCTTCAGCTTAATCATGATAGAAGGGTAGCCGATCTGGAGACTGTTTATGATCCCGTGAACGGTATTTTTAATCGGCTTTTCGCAACGGCTAGCGTGCTCTATATACCCCAGGACGACAACAACGGATTTCCGACACTGAAGCGCCCATCCTACCAACCGTTCCTCGTCAAAGGCATCTTCACAGATTTCAAACGACACGATCTGGGAACTGACTTCTACGAAAGAAACTACGACGGTACGATCAGACAGGAGTTTCTAACTGCGCCACTGTGGGGAGTCGGAACGAGTGCGCCGTACGGACACGATGGGCGCAGCCTTAATCTAAGCGAAGTAATTCTGCGCCACGGTGGCGAGGCACTTGGAGCGCGTGACGCTTTTGCTTCACTATCGTCTGGCAATCAGAACAGAGTGCTTGAATTCTTGAGGTCTTTAGTTATTTTTCCGCCGGATGATACTGCGTCTACGCTTGATCGAGGAAACCGCAACGCTCCGTCTTTTCCGCAGTTCGGACATGGAAGTGTCAACCTAACTGTGCTCTTCAACAATCCATCCGATATTGAGTGACGCGATTGCAAACGCATTGTTCGACGTGCGTAAGGGTTAGGTTGAAAACTCTGATCGCCTCTTTGGCTTTACACCGAAGGTGTTGGTCCATTACAACCCAGGGTTGAGCTCTGGCAACCCCGGGAAACGAATTTCCTTTATTTCCTCGTTCTCCCCAAGCTTTCAGCTTGGGGTTAGCGGCATCTAGGTTTAATTTTAGCCACTGGATTACACCTTCGGTATTTAGAATCAAGGCTTTGCCGCGATGAGGTACAACCGGCTCGCACTAGCCAGATAGAGAACATCGCCGATCACAGCTGGACGTGTATAAAGCGGGGAATCCATCTGAATCTCCGACAACAATTCCTTTCGCCGTCCGGCACGAAGAACGGTCATGAGACCTCCGGCGTTACCAACGTAAAGGCGATCACCAGCCAGCATCAGACACCCCCAAATGGCATCATTCGTCTCGTGTTTCCAAAGGTGGGCACCGGTTGCCGCGTCCAGACAATGAACTGTTCCGCCCACGTCTCCAACGTACACTAAACCATCCTTCACGATAGGCGTTGCCACGACACGGCCGACCTCACGCGAAGTCCACAGGATCGCACTCTTAGTGACGTCTCCCTGGCCGTTGGGACTGATCGCGTAAACAAATGATGGTCCATTGCCATGCCCGGGACTCTGCCCCATGGCAACGAAGATACGGCCATCGTCGAAGGCTGGTGAAGCTATGATAGAGCCCCGCGAAAGCACACCCGCGCGCGGAAGCCAACGCGCATCTTTTGGGTTGCCGTCAAATCGCCAAATTTCTTGACCCGACGCTGCGTCGTAGGCTCGCAGCCAACCATCTCCTCCGCCGAATAGCACCTGCATGCGCCCGTTGACGTTGACTGCTACAGGGCTGGACCAATCTCCGTGCAGTACTCCATCTCCTGGTCCAATTGCACGCCAGACTAATTCGCCTGAATGCTTGTTAACTGCGATCAAACTAGGGGCTCGCGGAGATGGGACGCCCGAATGACCCTCATTCTGACCATTGGAGGTACCCACCAAAAGCAGATCGCCCAGGGGCAATACGTCGCTATTGCAGGCTTCATGTGGAAAGACACCCAAGGCTGGTATGTCGAGTTGCCAAACTATGTCTGCTGCAGCGTCGTCTTTGAAGACCTCTTCCCGATATGGACCATTGTTCTCACCATCGCGGAAACCCTGCGTGTCGAGACAACGGAGTTGACACTCGGCGGTGACATAGTACAAACGTTCCCCTTCAACATAGGGGGCACTAGTTGTCGAAGGCAGCAGGAATTCTCTTAGGCCACGCTCTACTCGTGGAGCTACGTCCTGCCAAAGGAACGCGCCATCCGTCGCCCGAAAGGCCATGAGCACGCCTGATTCTTCTTCAAAGGCTGGGTTGAGTTTCCGGGTATTGTCGGAGCCTATATAGACGACATCGCCCGCAACGACGGGACGTCCATACACCTCATTTCCCAACTCGACGCTCCAGACGATGTTTCGCCCCGTTTTCGTATCCCACTCGATTGGAGGATTGCCAGTTTGGACCAGATTCGTCTGGGGCTGGAGCGGGACGGAAGCGACAGGCACATCGCGTGAGACAACAGGCTTCACAAGTTCCATACCTGAGATGCGTTTCAATGCCCACTCAACCTGATTACGCAAGGCGGGATCGCTCGCTGCCACTTGCAATGCCTCTCGAGCTGTCTGAGCCTTCGGTCCTATGCTTCCCAGCGCCCCAGCTGCGCAGATCCGCACATAGAGGAACTCATCCTTCAGAGCTTTGATCAACTGAGGCACCGCTGACTGTGCGGCCGGGCCGATACCTGCGAGCGCCTCGCCAGCCGCCCATCGGACACCGGGCATAGGATCGTCCAAGGCTCTGGCAAGCTCGTTGGTGGCCGCGCTCGCCTTTGGACCGACTGACGCGAGGGCCTCTGCAGCGTAAACGCGTACGTAAGGGTTCTCGTGCCTGAGAGTCTTAACGAGAGCGGGTACCGAAGGACTCGCCCTTTGGCGCAAAGCCCCTAACGCACGTGCAGCATCGCCCGCGACCACCTCATCCTCGTCTCTCAGTGCTCTTCTCAAGAAGGGCTGAATCGATTCTGTATCAGGAGCCAGGTCAATAAAGGCATCAGCGGCAAATCCTCGGAAGTCGTTCCGTTTATCCTGAAGCAGTTCGACGAGCAGCGGAATGGCTGGTGGACCAATCCGCCGAATTATTTCAAAAGTTTGCTCGTGCAGCTCTTCATTGCGACGGTTGAGAAGTCGTCTCAACAAAGGCAGCGAACTCCCTGCCCCTTGGACGAGCGCGGCTTCGGCGGTGGCTCGGACCTTCAAGTCTTTCGACATCAAGCGATTTTCCCAGTCATTCGCCTGGGCGGGTTTTATGGCTCGATCCGAACGCTTAACCCCGCGCGGCTGAGAGAGTGAACGCGTGGTTTGAGCGAATGCTGGGATCGCCAAAGTACAGAGGAGCGTGCAGATGAATAAGAGTCGCATGGCTGCAAGCAGAACGATAAAAAAGACAGATCGCGTCACTGGTGGTTATTTAACCGGACTATTGTCACTTGAGTTTAAGGACATAGTAGAAACTGCCCAAGGGGACACCGACCGCGTCGGAGTACCCAAATGCACACAACTCGGTTGGTTAGTCCACAACCGTTTTGACAATCTCAACTCTTAGAACGAATTGGAACTGTTAGAAATGACAGGCATTGAGCGGAAAATCCTGTGAGAAACGTGCGGGAACCCCTGCTCGAAGCATTAGAGTTTTAGAGCTCCTTTTACGCATTAGTAAGTAAGTAGCCAACTCGAAAGGGACATAGAATAATGCGCTTCAACCCCTGCGGACCAAACCGGTACTTGCTCAAAACGTTAGGATTAGCCGCTTGCCTCTTACTCTCCGGCCTCGTTCTTGGGAATACCGGCTCAATGACACAGCAGTCCGGATTAGCCAGTGCCGGATCTGGATCGAACGATCAATACCTGGTGGAATTTAGCGGGAACACTCTACCCAAAGATCTGCGAGTGCGAATAGCGGGGCTGGGCGGCCGAATAGTTAACAGCTTTCCGGAAATCGGAGTTGCTCTCATCGCTGGCTTGAGCCCCGCTTCGGCAACTTCACTCGCAAGTCAAACCGACGTAAGAAACGTTACTTTAGATGAGTTCGTGACGTATTCTGATAAGCAGTTGAAGAGACCCAACACCCTCGCGGTGGGTCTACGTCCTTCATCTGCGTCTAACCCTGAATCGGCAGTGTTTTATCCTTTTCAGTGGGACAAGCGCGCGATTCACGCTGATCGCGCCTGGCAAGCAGGCTTCCACGGTAGCCCTGATGTCCGGCTGGCAATGATCGATACCGGTATGGATCCTACTCATCCAGAACTTGCGGGGTTGATCGACACCAGCAGTTCTATTTCTTTCTGCCCAAACGAAACCCCGCTTGTACAGCAAGAGTTCCCCGGCTATCCGGCTTGGACCGATCTCTATGGCCACGGCACTGCCACAGCAGCGGTCGCTTCCAGCAATTCGAATCTGTTGGCGGGTGTTACTTCTCGAACAACTTTGATCGCGGTTAAGGCGCTGGGCATCGTTCCGTGCAGGGTTTCCAGCGTCTTGGTTGGAATCATCTACGCCGCCCAACATGGTGCTGACGTTATCAACGTCAGTGCCGGCGCCTTTCCAATCTCGCGACCGGGCTCAAGAAACTTTATCCATTTTGACCACCTGGCAATGGTGTACGCACTCCAACACGGCGTTTCTGCGGTAGTAGTGGCAGCAGGAAATGAAGCCGCCGATTTGGACCACTCCGGAAACCTGGTCCAGGAACTGTGCGATGTGCCCGGAGTCATCTGCGTCTCAGCTACTGGTCCTACCAATTCCGGACCAGACTACCTTGGACCATTCGCCAATGTTGACTCGTCAAGCTTCTACACGAACTTCGGGGCTTCCGCTATTGATGTCGCAGCCCCAGGAGGAAATTTCTCTTTCGACAACGCCGGAAATATTATCGGAGACAGCTACATTTTCACGGCTTGTGCAACGACGGATAGAGAGTTCGACAGTACCGGAAATCTCATCCCCGGTTTTTGCACAAGTAACGGGATAACGACGGCGGGCTGGATCGGGACTAGTTTTGCGGCGCCCGAGGTCTCTGGTTTGGCTGCACTACTTGTGAGTCGATTCGGTCATGGACAAGCGGCCCAGGTGCGCGCGGCGATCGAGAATTCAGCGGATGACATAGGAAAGCCGGGCGTCGATCCTTTTTACGGAAAGGGACGCATCAATGTTGGGCGGGCGTTGGGCCTTCAGTAATAGCCAACCGCTTCGTCGTTGTTCTGTTATCTGCGGATACTTTGAGCCATCACGCGTTTTTTTGCCGTGATAAACACGGGCATGATGGTTCGAGGTTTCGGCATTGATGAATCTTTGACTCCTCAAGATTAAATGCGACAGGTGATCAGTCGTGAGACTTTGTGTGGCTTCATTGTGTGAAGTTTGGCGCTCGGCTTTTCTTTAACTCAAAACAAAATCACAACCAACATTCCTCCAGGCGTCCCGCTCTTCGTCGTTCATCCTGAATCTTGTCTTCGTTGAGTACTAATCGACGTTCGGGGAATGTTAAAGCGCGCCTAATGCAAAATCTAACAACTACCAGCAAAAAACTGGGAGAATGTTATTTGGCTGCGCTGCAAGATAACTCCGAAAGGAGTCAGCCAAATGTCAACTCTCTCTTCCGGCCTCACCATTCCCGATTCCAGGCTCGCGAAGGACACTACAGAGATTCTGCGACAGTATTCCACGGAACTTCTCTTTAATCACTCGATCCGCGTCTACCTGTTCGCAGCCGAGCAGGGCCGTCAGCAAGAGCTACGATTCGATCCTGAACTCCTCTATATCGCCGCCGCTTTTCACGATCTCGGTCTAATCGAAAAGTTCTCGAGCCAAAACGAACGCTTCGAAGTCGATGGAGCAAACGCAGCACGTCAGTTCTTAACCGCGCATAGCGTCTCAGAAGAACGCATGCAAAATGTCTGGGAAGCCATTGCCCTGCATACGACTCCCGGCGTCACTCAGTACATGCGCCCTGAGGTAGCGCTCCTCTACTCGGGTGTCGGTCTCGATGTACTCGGAAAAGGGTTCGATCATTTTCCATCGGATTTACGCGATGAGATCGTGGCCAGGTACCCGCGCAAAAACTTCAAGGAAGATTTCGTCCAGGCGTACTTTGGCGGCTTTGCGCACAAGCCCGGCACCACCTACGGTACGGTGAATGCCGGCATCTGTGAACGTTTAATCCCCGGGTATAAGAGCCCCAATGCCATCGACTTTATTGCCGCATCTCCGTTCCAGGATTCCGCGCCGTAAAGCCGGATGTTTTCGTGTGCGTTCGTGAGATGTTTGTTGATCGACAATTACACACGTTGGAAGAATGATCCACTAACTCACGCGAAATAAGTGCAGTTAGCAGCCAGAGCGGGACTCAAATCGATCGCGGTGGCAAAGGAGAAGGAAACTGATTATGTTCGAAGCCTTGATGCAGACATTACGGTCACTTCGCAAATCGGAGTATCCGACGATGCGGACTGGTCTGTTGACTTGTTGATAGATACAGTTGGAGGAGACACCCTCGATCGGTCGGTTCGTGGCTTGAAGTCCGGGGGAGTTCTCGTCTCGGTAGTTTCTTCCGATTCGCCGCGCTCTCATCCCGACATACGGCCCGTATTCTTCTATGTTGATGTGACAACCGAGCGCCTGAACACCATCGCAAAATTTTTTGACAGTGCAGAGCTACAAACGAGTGTCGGCAGTGTCCTTCCTTTGGAGGTAATTCGCACAGCTCACGAGATGCTTGCTGGGGCGCCACACAAGAGAGGAAAGATCGTGCTGACGGTCTGACATTCCTGAAACTGAGCCCTGGCAAGTCAAGCTCCAGGTTGACGAAGCACGAGATACAGTTAATGCTTTTCGTTTTTAGTCCGTAGCCCAAACTCCAAGTCAAACTCGTCTGGGTCAGGGTCACTGTAGCGAGCATAGTCAGTGAGAAACGCTACTGATAGTCACGCCGCTAGTTGTCGCCAATCTTCGTGACGCACCATCCGTTGGCCCTATTTTTCTTTCTTGCCATTGCGACCTTCGCCGATCTGTCTTTCGACGACATTGATGAGGATGCTCAAGCGTTCATCTGTGGCCCTACCTACATCTCTTAACTCCATAATCTCCCGTTCATGTATCTCTGCAATTGCCAAGAGAGACCCGATTCCCTCTGCTGTCCGGGCCCATCGCTCGTCGTTCTTCTCCCAGCGCTCATCAGCTTGTTTCCAGCGCTCATCAGCTTGTTTCCAGCGCTCATCACTCTCAGCCGCGCGGACTTCGGCTTGTGCGTGCTGTTCGATGATGAAGGCAATCGTCCTTTCTATACGCTCCGCTCGTTCTCGCCAATCTTCGTTGCTCATAGTGTCCTTTCGTAAGGCTAAGGTAGTGAGGTGTTGAATCTGGTTGGGATTATACCTTGGTCCTCATCGAGCACAAACCAATTGCCGTAGGAATTTTATTCCAAACCTCCTGTGGCTTTCCACAAAAGTACGTGGCGAAGGCCCGAAACGCGGAGGGACCAGCCGGCCAGTCGAAGATCTCCTGGGGACACCGACAACTCGCGAATGCGGCTTGCCATCGTCTCAGAGAAACATGATCAATGTCCTGCCTTAATCCCTTCTTAAACTTCTATTGCGTAACAAAGAAAGGGTTTTCGTACACTTCCATCCTGTTTGTGTAATTGAAAACTTTGCCATCTCCCCGGCAACATTGGAGAACCCTCGTGAGATAGCCACACCTTGCCGTAGTTATCCTGTCACTCTCTGCGACCAGTTTTTCTCAGCCCAAAACTATTGTTGAAGAAAAGGGCGCTTTTGGTTCTATCTCCGTCAACGATGTAATCAGACAATCGCATTACCTCGAATCAGAAAACAAATTGCTGCTAATCGGATCGAAAAATATTCAACTCCTCGATCTGGATACTTTTAAGATTGTCTTCACCAAATCACTTGAGTTGCCTTTTGCCAACCGACGGCGTGAATACGGTAGTAATGATTAGAATCTCAGTCCGGATGGACGATTCATCGCGCTCACGGGTTTAGCAGAAGGAACCTCAAAAACTGGATCTGAAACTAGACAGGTCGCGTGGATTCTCGATCTGGTAACGGGAAAGCGTGTCGCTCGTCTTGACCATCCAGCGCAAATCAACAGTGCTGCTTGGAGTGGAATGGCAAGACACTTATGAGCTCAAACGCTGCAGGTAGCGAACGTTATCCATCGAACTTGAATGTTAGTTTCTGGGATGGCGAAACGCTCGCATATCGCCAAACTATTATGATCGAGAACCCGATCCGGATTCATCTTAGTGACGATGGCCTACGTTTTTTCGCTGCGGTGGGCAAAGGGAAAACGTCAAATGGAACCAATAACGATGCTTTTGTTCGTATTTGGAAAACGTCCACTGGTGAGATCGAGAAAACCATCTGTTTTCGGTTCGGATGGTCAGTTAGTTTCGCTCTGGCAGTTTAGCGGTGATTGAGTTCAACCTGTAGTTATGGTGCCGAAATGGGGACTCGATGTCAGAGCTTCATCTAAGTTGCTATGTACTAACAAGGTTGGGCTAGCTGGTTTATACGAAGGAATTTTGGGATTGTCTCTCAAATCCTCTTAATTCTCTTTTTAGTCTCACTGGTGCGCTCCAATTATAGACACCAAAAAGCTTTAGAGTCTCTTGCAAAAATCCCTCTCATTCTCCCCGAGCTTCAAGCTCGGGGAGAATGAGAGGGATTTTGCAAGAGACTCTTTAGATTTTTCGATGGACCAGATCGCTGTCATCATGTTCTTTCCTTAATTCAATTCTCAGCCGGGCGTGAGATTCTCTAGCGCAGCCTTTCCACTCCTGATATCCTCGCTCTATTGATTAATGCGCAAAGCGCGCGGGAAACCTCTAATGACAATCGCCCCTGATAATGTGACTTTGCTGCTGAAGAAGTGGAGTGACGGGGACAACGGTGCGTTGGAGCAGTTGACGCCGCTCGTTTATGACGAACTGCACCGGCTGGCGCATCAGCACATGAGGCGTGAGAAGCCCGGCCATATGTTGCAAACTACGGCGCTGGTCCATGAAGCGTACCTTCGTCTTATTGATCAAAGTCAGGTCCGTTTCGAGAATCGCGTACATTTCTTCGCAATCGCTGCGCGGCTGATGCGTCAAATCCTTGTTGACGATGCCCGCCGCCGTAAAAGTTCGAAACGAGGCGGTGGCATGGTTCCCATCGCGCTCGATGACGCCGCGAATCTTGCTCAACTAGAAGCGGAAAACCTTCTCGCACTCGATGATGCGCTCACCTTGCTAGCTGCCAAGGATCGTCGTGAAAGCGAAATCGTGGAGTTGAGATTCTTCGGCGGCCTGAGTATTGAAGAAACCGCTGAAGTGCTGAACGTCTCGCCCGGCACTGTCGCTCGCGATTGGACTTTCGCTCGTGCGTGGTTAAAGGACGAGATGAAGGCGCGTTCTTAGAGACTTTTCCAGCGACCCCTTCGGGGTTTGCCAGCCAATTTACGCATTGATAAGTGAGCATCGGAATCGCTGCGCCCTGTCTCTTGCAGTCGCTCAATCGACGAATAAGATCGGGTTCCAACGGTCGCTCCGAATATGCCCGACCCTGAATGGGAAAAACTGAAAGAATTTTTTCACACGGCGCTGGCGCTGCCGCCAAAGGACCGCCCTGCATACCTCGATCGAGCCTGCGCGGGCGACGCCTTCTTGCGGCAGTCAGTCGAAGCTTTACTCAAGTCGCATGAGGAGTCCGGTTTCGTTGATGAACCGGCATACGCGGCAGCCGCAAATCTCATCGCTGATAAACAACAGGTTGAGCGACACCCGGAGGCGGGGGCGTTTCAGGCGGGGCAGAACATCGGGCGCTATCGCATCAGCTCGCTACTCGGTGAAGGAGGCATGGGCCGAGTCTATCTCGCCGAAGACACCAAGCTGCGCCGGAAGGTCTCACTCAAGTTTCTGTCCAAAGCAGTAACCCGCAATCACGAAAGGCTGTTGAGGTTTGAGCAGGAAGCTCGCGCGGCTTCTGCTTTGAATCATCCAAACATTCTCACCATATACGAATTCGATGAAGACAATGGCCAGCAGTTCATCGCAACGGAATTCGTCGAAGGCCAAACTCTGCGCGAGCGGTTGCAACGTTCGATCGAATTAGACGACGCTTTGGAAATTGCGATTCAAATCGCTTCAGCGCTGGTAGCTGCGCATCGCGTCAACATAGTTCATCGCGACATCAAACCAGACAACGTCATCATCCGGAAAGATGATAGGTTGGTGAAAGTCCTCGACTTTGGACTGGCAAAGATTCTCCCGACGCGAACGCCGGCAACAACCATCAACGGTGAGGCACCGACCCGTTTCAAGACCGGACCGGGAATCGTAATGGGCACCGTAGCGTATATGTCTCCAGAGCAGGCGCGCGGTGACAAAATCGACGAGCGAAGCGACATCTGGAGCCTGGGAGTCGTCCTGTACGAGATGATCACCGGCAGCACGCCGTTTGTGGCGGACACATCGAACGAAATTATTTCCGGAATTCTTTCGCGACAACGTGCGGCGCCACTCACGCGCTTCAGGCATGACGTTCCCGAACGGCTGCAGGAAATCGTCGATAAGGTCCTGACGAAGGATCGTGACGAGCGTTATCAGACGAGCAAAGATCTTCTCATTGATCTTAGACGTTTGAAGCAATCGCTCGAGTTAAAAGCTGGTCTTGATGAAAGCTCTGATACTGACAGCGTGAGTGCCGGCATTCGATCGGCTGAAACTGTTAGCGAGCGCGCTGTCGTGCCGACTGCTTATCCGACATCGAGTGCCGAATACCTTTTTAACCAGGTCAAGAGTCATAAGCGTGTCGCGATTGCAGTGATCGCGCTGTTAGCCATCGTGGCAGTAGGTATAGTTGGGGCGTCCATTTCGATCTATAAATCCCGTCAAGAACAATCACCCGCGATTGGCTTTCCTGCAATCAACTCGATTGCTGTTTTACCATTCGTTAACGGAAACGCGGATGCTGACACAGAGTTTCTGTCTGACGGTCTAACTGATACCCTGATTGACCGGCTCTCACAAATTCGCGGATTGCGAGTTATGTCGCATACAGCCGTCTTTCACTACAAGGGCCGCGAGACCGATCCGCGCACGATCGGAAACGAACTTGGCGTTGAAGCCGTGCTTAGCGGTCGGCTAACCAAACGGAATGACGTGCTCAACATCACTCTTGAGCTAGTTAACGCGAAAGATAACAGCCACATCTGGGGAGAACAGTACGATCGCAAGCTGTCCGATCTTTTGGCGTTACAGCGAGAGATTCCGTTTGACGTTTCGGAAAAGCTGCGAGTGAAGTTAAGCGGCGAATCAAAAGAGCGATTGAGCCGCACCCAAACCGACAACTTAGAAGCTTATCAGCTCTACTTGAAAGGTATTCATTCATGGGAGAAATGGACGCAAAGCGGTGCGAAGGAAGCGGCTGAGTTTTTTGATGAAGCGATCAAAAAGGATCCGAACTACGCTCTTGCTTACTCAGGTCTTGCCGCTGTTTACGTGAACTTCGGAAACGGAGTTGGGCCCGATGTGCCTCCAAAAGAAGCTCACCGTAGAGCTCGGGAAGCGGCGACAAAGGCGCTATCGCTCGATCCCGAATTGGGCGAAGCACACGCGGCAATGGCACATGTTTTTCTATATGATGACTGGGATTTTACCGGAGCAGAAAGGGAGCTACGTAGAGCAATCGAATTAAGTCCCAGCTATGCTGAGGGCCATCACGCCTATTCACATCTGTTACTGTTATTGGGGAGATTTGACGAATCGTTCGCTGAAAGCAAGAAGCTCCTGGAGCTGGATCCGGTTTCCGACACGAGTATCGGACATCTCGCATATCACTACCTCTACGCGCGTCAGTTCGATGAAGCGATAGAGCAATACAAAAAAGACCGCCAATTGTATCCCGACCTGGACTTTGCGAACTATTTCAAACTGGGAGAGGCTTATTCCCAAAAAGGCATGTTTGACGAGGCGATCGCGCAAGTTCTAAAAGGTTTCGCAGGATTTGCATACGAGCCAGCTAAGATTGAAGAGTTGAAAAAAGCGTTCGCCAAGTCTGGAATGAAGGGCTTCTATCAGAAACTCCTAGAACAGGACAAAGACGCACCGCAATCGGAGCAAAACCGTCTCGAGATTGCGGAGCTCTATGCCCGCCTTGGCGAGAAGGATGCGGCTTTCGAGTGGCTGGAGAAAGCTTTTGTGGCACATGACGACCAGATGGTTCGGCTCAAGGAAGAATTGGGATACGACAATCTGCGCTCGGACCCACGTTACGCTGATCTGCTTCGGCGCGTGGGACTGCCGCAATGATCAAGAATAAGGCTGCTGAAGCGACTGAAAGTTAGAGAAGGGCCCAATTCAACTGGACTTTGAGCGGCGCGCCATCTCGATGATTTGGTCTTTTCTATGACAGACAGTCGAGTTACTAGAATGTTCAACGACGGAGACAAAGAAAGGATTGTCGTTTCACTACCTTCGACCACCGCCACGACCGCCGCCACCACCACGACCTCCACCACCGCCACTGCCTCCGCCAAAGCTTCCACGTGAACCGCCGCCCATGCTGGAAGCACCTCTGGTGCTTTGTGCGCGCGCACTGCCGCCGTTGTAACCGGAACCATCGCTAAAGCCGCTCCGGTTCCCGCTCCCAACATTGCGACTCCCAACCCGATCCCCCCTGTCTCGACTACTGGGATTTCCCGAGCTCCGAGATCGATCACTCGCGCGAGGTCCGCTGCTACCAGAAGCACGATCTCCAACAGCGTTTCCTCCGCGATTCTTGCCGCCACTTCGATCTTTTGCGCCACCGCGATCGGCTACAGCGTCGCGACCGCGGTCGCTAGCGCCCCCACGGTCGACACCAGGATTACCACGTTGCCGGTTGAGTTGTTTATCTGCGACCCTCTGACGATCGGAGAGTGAGTCCCCGCGTGCCGTCCCTCCGAATCTGTCGGCAGTATTTCTGTTCGGGTATGGAGCTCCGCCGCGGTGCTGGGGGTTGTGCTGCCACTTGTTCGCACCACCGATATTGTTGACGCGGTTGCCGCCGCTGATGTTGAAGTTGCGATTGAAGTTGTTGTTGACATTGATGTCGATGTCGTTGTCTCCCCAACCGCAACCCCAGCCCCAACCACCACCCCATGCGGCTCCTAACGCCAAACCAACTCCAAATGAAATCGCAGTTGCAGCAACCACGGCGCCAGTCGGATAAGTTGGATAGTAAATCGCCGGGTAGGGATAGGCCGGGTCACCGTAAACGTAAACAGGATCATAGACGGGTACGTAGACAACCTCCGGATTTGCCTGTTCTATAATGATGACCGTCTTGTTATTCTGAATAACTTTCGTCTCAACTCTAACCTGCTGATTGGACTTCAACGCACCATTACTCTGTGCTTTTTGTCGCATACGTTGTATCGCGTCCATCACATCATCCTGCTGCGCGAGGAAAGAGTTCCCCAAGTCGGTGGTCCACTGAATGTCATCGGCTAACCGCTTGACGACCTCCGGCAGTGGCGCCATGGCTTGAATGCTCGGATCCCACGGTTGTTTAGATACGGCATTCACCAGAACTTGGTCTTTCAGATCCTTGTTCCTCTCGAGCCACTGTTGAAGTTGAATGAGTTCGAGTGGGTAGGTCGAGGCAACCAGCACCTGGCTCAAAAGTGGATCCGGATACATCGCAATGGGAGCAACCAACGAATCAAGTTGATCGGCAGGAATCTTTGCAGCGGGCTGATCTGCCGTCGCAAGTTGTTGATTGGCCGGAGTCTGAGAAGGCTGTGGTGACGTAGCTAACTGTTGGGGCTGCGGTGTCGTCTTAGAACATGAACTGATGCTCTGGATCAGCAGGGTAAGAGATAGAAGCGTGGCTAGTGTTCGTAGTCGGCGGTGTCGCAATGCTAAATGGAATGTCGCTGCTTCCATAGCAAGTTGGCATGGGGAAAGTAGCAAATTCAGAGCCTACAACGGGATACATTGTCTCGTAGCCTTGAATAAATCTAACGCCATACGCCGTTGCTTATAGCTAGTAATTCTTACAGGTATTTAAACGTAAAATCGAGCCCGGCCGAGTGTTCGACGGTACTTCGAATATCGAAGGTGTGCCTGAACGCTTACCGCGCGATGAAAGAACACGAATCGATCAGGTTCATGACTAAGTTCTGAGGTAGAAGACAAGCTAGATCTTGAGGGTCGATCTGTATGGAACGGCGCCCGAACTGGAGGAGTTCGGCAATGGGATCGCTCGAGGTGGCGCCTCGCCCTTCTAGTGCCGAGTCGATGGGGCTGCGCTGGTCGGTGACTCTGGTTCGCTCAGTGGCGTCCTGAGTACCGCGAAGTTTGGATCGGTTCCGTGTCAAGCGAGATGAAGAGTCTTTGGCCTAGCCTGCCGGGACCGCAAACAACGTGATGAAAGCTAGCACCACGGCCAATAAGCTAATCGCAACTTTATTCGTTTTGTTGTCAGTCACACAGACTGCCACCAGACACTGCAGAAAGTAATAGAAAGCAAATGCGCGGGATGCAAAAGAGAGGATCGTCAACGTCGATGCGAATGCCAGAATGACCGCGAGACCGCAAACCAGCACATAAGCTTGTCGCGCATCGACGCGACCCTGCGTTGTCTCAGCGACATTCCCGCCTGCGCCAACCACGTCGGCCACTGCGGCACTGAATTGACTGAGTACCGCGGCACACACGAGTGGAATGGGAAGCCAAAACGCCGCCTTCGCTGCCAACACGAGCAGTCCATTGTCCTGCACCTCACTGCCGAGGAAATGCATGAGCGGCGTCGCCGCTGCTACAAAGATCAAATAGATGATGGTCGAAACTATCTGCGAGCTTCGACACGACCATATACGCAGTTCGCGATCGTATTCCGCGCCAAGATAGCGGGAAGTTTCGAAACCCTGGACAACGATGAGCGTGCCGCCGACAACTGTCAGTACCGTCCACAAATCCTGCTTGGGAAATACCGGCCAAATTAGAGTGTGTGTTGTGTAAGCGCGCCAGTCGAACAACAGAAATACTCCTATCAGCAACAAGACCAGGACTCCCGTCACGCGCAAAGCCCAACGCTCCAACACCATCAGCATATCGAGACCGCGAAACCTGCCCACTATGCCAATCGCTGCGATAATGATTACGGTAAGAAGGTTCTCTCTTCGCGGAGTGTTGATCCCGATGCCGCCCAATAAGAAGGCTGCCAAGATGTGGATATAAAGACAGACGGAGATTGCGTAAGCCAGCACGAGGGCAAGGTTCGCTGTGCGCTCATAGCGATTCACGCGAGCGGATGCGTCGCCTTTTTCCAAAAGCGGTTCCGCATGGCGGATGTTAAATCGGATTACCGAGCCCATTGCGTAGGCTATGGCGCAGACGATGGCCATCGCTACTACGGAGTAAGGACCGACAGCGGCGTTCAGGATGGGCACGATTACAAGAAAGCCACTGCCGAAGATCGAGGCCAGGGGTGTCGCTCGCGCATGGCGAAGATGCTTACGCGGACTGGTTTCAGCTTGCAACCAGCCTTTTCCTCCATTCAAAATCATTTGCCTTCTCAAACGATGCGGTTGATCAAGGCGAGTTTTTGCATCGTCCTCGAGGCCCTCTTGAAACTGTGTGAGGCTATCGACAGTTCTATTATCACTTAGGATGGAATTGTGTGATCTTGGAGCCTTGAATTCCGAGACCGCCCATCAATCCTTTTTGACCAAAGAAGAAAACGTAAATGCTCTCTTTTGCTGTTGACGTAGTTAGTGAACGGGCCACGCCCTCGTCAACCACCACGATGCTTGGACCGACACCCACCTCCCATCCCTTACTGCTTTTCAAAGACTGAAGCGCGCCGTCAGTCATAAAGAACAAGGCGTAGCTAAATTTTTGCGCGCCCGCCTGGATACCGAATGAGGCGGCCGTCGTTTTGTAATACCCAGTGGTCTTGCCCGCTATCCGAAGGGCGCCTTCGCCTCGCTGCCCGCCCACCATGAAGCCGGCTTTTTTCACAGTTGGAAACACAAGTATTCCTTTGGCCGCTTTGGACAAGTTCTTAGCGGCATCGGAGGTCGCGAAGAGTTTCTTCATCGCTTCATCGACTTGCTTGTCAAGTTCGGCAGCTTTTTGCGCATGTAGGTTTGTCCCGCCGCATAAGGCGATCGCCAGTACTGCGAACGAGGCCGTCAGATAGCTTTTGATTATCGCTTTGAGTTTCATAAGTTTTATTGTTCCCAGAGCCTTGTAAACCTGTTGTACGCTTAGTAATTCATCGCAGAGCGCCTGACGAGACTTTGGCTCGGCGTCGAATAGATTGCGACTTGAGCGCTTCCAGCAAACGAACCGCCACCGTTGTGTCGCAGGTCAGCAAGGCGTTCGGGATCTCGTACTGTTTCGACCAAACTCGCGATGCACTCAAACCTCTGTCGTCTTGCGACAGGTCACGAGCGAATCGGAAACTTCGCGAAAAGCGTTCTGGATAGTCGCTGGTAATTCACCAGAAGCAAATCTCTCTGTGCTTGGCTGAAACGAACATTGATTTCAGTCGCCCGACCGGTGACGATCAATTGTATTTGGATTGACTAGACAGCCCACTGTCAGTTTTTACAGGGTGGGGGAATTTGCCAACGTCAGGCGGGATGTAGCTTTAGCGATCGATTCGAGCCCGTCCCCGGCGTGTGGGAGACAAAAGATTCAGGGCGTCGTTATCAATCGAAACGGCAAGGTATTCACGTGGGCGCGCGGAAACGACCATCCTGCTGGCCGATAAAACAACGGTCAGTTCGAACGGCGTTGGCTGGCGTCCAGTTATCTACATGATGCGCGCCCTGCACCTGCAAGCCCTAGATACCACTAGATTCATTATGAGGCCGCGACTAAAATGAACGCGAGCGCGGTGGCAGCCAACAAGGGGAACGGCCCAAGACAGGTAGCTGAACATCTGCTCTTGAATATATCGCCCAAAAAGGCGCATCGGAAGATGGTAACGATAGAGCAGGACCACAATGGCCAGACCCACGCCCAGTGCCACATAGTTCAAAGCAAACAAGCGGGTGACTGTGTTATCACCCGTGGCCACGGAACGATACGCTGCGTTGATCGTGAAGTTGAGCGCAATGACCGCAAATAAGCCCTTGATAACTTGAAGAGTGCCTATGACCTCGATTTGGTTGTCGCCGTGAACCGCGACCGATCACCCTTCTGAGGCTTGGGCCAAACCCAAAAACGTTTGGTGTCGATTTGAGGCAAGCATTGGGACGCCAGCGTCTGTTAGTGAACCGCAATATCTTGAGTTACTTCAGCGTTTGGTATCTATATACTGCGTGGGTGCCGAGATTGAGGTTCGGCACCAATTGTAAGCCGCTGAAAACATTGGGCTTATGGACTGATATGCCGAAGGGGGGACTCGAACCCCCACGAGTTACCTCACACGCCCCTCAAACGTGCGCGTCTGCCAGTTCCGCCACTTCGGCAAAGCCGGGGCATTATAGCCATAAGGTTCGAAATCACGAAATCCCCTCAATTGTGCTGTCCTAGATTTATGGCTACTTTCTCTGCAACCTTTTTGTTCGTATTAGTGACAGACAGGGACTTCGACTCTCATTAACGCGAGATAGGAGATGTTTGGCAAAAAATAAGGACCTGGCTGCAGACTCACTGTAGCCAGGTCCCTTTGATTTTGAGAACTTCTTTACTTGCTTGCCGCGGGCGATGATGCCGTCGCTGGGGCGGTCGACGCTGCTGGCGAAGGTTGTTGAGTTGGTGCCGGCGTGGGTGTCGCTGCTGGAGCGCTTTCTGGCGTCGACTGTAGCACTGAACGTGAACCGTTGAGTGAAGGCAGCGCCAGGATCAGAGCAATCAACATGAATGCTGCCGCCGCTCCGATCGTAATCTTCGAGAGCAAACTAGCCGTGCCCCTTGGACCGAATGCGGTACTCGACAGACTGCTGGAGAAGAGCGCACCAGCATCAGCCTTACCAGGCTGAAGCAGAATGACGATTATTAATACAAAACAGGCCAAGATAAATAAGCCGTAAAGAATATAAGTGAACAAAATTAACTCCTAAAGTTGGTGCTTTGGTCTTTGAGCTTTCAAATTCTGACCACTGTTCATAATTAGTCAAGTACAAAACACAAAGTACAAAGATCTAAGACCAAAGGCCCCAGACCTCATCTCTTATAATTAACAATCTCGGCAAAGCTCTCGGCCTTTAGGCTGGCTCCTCCAACGAGGGCGCCATCAATATCGCCTTGTGCCATTAGTCCGGCTATGTTGTCCGGCTTGACTGAGCCGCCGTACAGAACCCTGACGGATTCAGCTGCCTGCCTGGAATGCCTATCAGCGAAAACGCGCCGGATAAACGCGTGCATTTCCTGCGCTTGTTCCGGCGTCGCTGTACGTCCCGTGCCAATTGCCCAAACGGGCTCGTAGGCGAGGATAATACGGTCGAGATCAGAGGCTGTCAACTCGACTAAACCGCCCGTTAATTGATTTCCTACAACATTTTGCGCGTTTCCCTGGTCTCGCTGTTCGAGACTCTCACCAACACAAACGATGGCCGTCAGACCCGCGGCGAGTGCTGCTTTAGTCTTTTGATTAACTGATTTATCAGTCTCGCCGTAAAACTGTCGCCGTTCGGAATGACCAATAATCACGTAGCGGGCACCAACATCGCGTAACATAAAAGGGGCTATCTCTCCGGTGTGCGCGCCCTCTTCATTTTGGGTCGCACAGTCCTGCCCGGCAACACGGATGTTCGAGCCCTCCAGTCG
>DATIBX010000342.1:0-11316 GCA_035457105.1 Pyrinomonadaceae bacterium | reverse complement strand
CTGCAAAGCTAATTCCCAATCCCGAGATCTCGTCCGACAAACTCACGTTTCTTGGCACAGCAGATAAACAGGGCTCAGCGTATCTAAAGAGCGCGTTAATTGCGGTCATCAAACATTTTAATGCCAACCCCAAGTCTCCGTTTGTCGAGCTGCCAAAAGAAGTGCGTGATGGTTTTCTAAACGGGGTTAATGCAAAACTTACTTTTAATCAGGGACTGTATTCATATCAAAGTCAATGGGCCGGCGCGCTAGATTGGTTGCGTGAACGACTTGCTGATGCTCCGTCGGAAAAGATTCGGCTCGCGCTCGAAGAACTCGTTTCGCCATCGGTTTGTCAATTGTGTCAAGGCCGGCGGCTCCGTTCGGACTCTCTTTCTGTAAAGGTTGGGGGGCGCGGAATAGCGGAATACACTTCGATTCCAATCGAAGACGCTATCAATGCTTTTTCGCAGGTAAAACTGAACACACGCGAAGGGCAGATTGCCGGGACAATCCTGCGCGAAATTCAGAATCGCCTGACGTTCCTACAAACAGTCGGGCTGGGCTATCTGACGCTTGACCGTCCGTCAGCGACACTATCCGGCGGTGAAGGGCAACGCATTCGGTTGGCCACGCAAATCGGTTCGCAACTTCGTGGCGTCCTCTACGTTCTCGACGAACCATCGATCGGACTTCACCCGAAGGACAACCAAAAACTACTTGATACTCTTTCCGCACTACGAGATCTGGGCAACACAGTCCTGGTCGTCGAGCATGATGAGGAAACAATTAGAAGGGCTGATTACGTGGTCGACCTTGGGCCAGGAGCGGGAGCTCACGGCGGAGAGGTAGTCGCTTCAGGTTCAGCAGCCGACGTGGCCAACAACCCAAACTCAATCACAGGTCTTTATATACGCGGGGCAAGGAAGATTGAAGTTCCGACTGAACGAAGGTTGCCGAATGGCAAGTCACTGGTTGTTCGAGGCGCTTATGCGAACAACCTGAAAGAAATTGATGTGACCTTTCCTTTGGGTCTGTTGACTGTCGTCACCGGAGTTTCAGGGTCCGGCAAGTCAACATTGGTTGAAGACATCCTTTATCAAGCTCTAGCTCGTCATCTTTATGGGTCGCACGCTGAGCCTGGTCCTTATAAGTCGATAGAAGGTCTCGAGCACATCGACAAGGTCATCGAGATTGATCAGTCTCCGATCGGACGTACGCCACGTTCTAATCCAGCTACCTATACCGGCTTATTCACGCCTCTGCGAGAGTTGTACTCGATGCTTCCTGAATCGCGTGAAAGAGGTTATAAGCCAGGCCGATTTTCTTTCAACGTAAAAGGAGGGCGATGCGAAGCATGCGAAGGCGACGGTATGAAGCGCATCGAAATGAATTTCCTGCCCGACGTTTATGTGCTTTGCGACGTCTGCCGCGGCGCCCGCTACAACCGCGAAACGCTGGCTGTAAGGTACAAAGGTAAATCGATCGCCGATTTGTTGGACACTACGGTAGAAGAGGCACTTCCACTTTTAGAGAACATTCCGCAAATCAATCAAAAGCTACAGACTCTACTCGACGTAGGACTCGGCTATATAAAGCTCGGTCAATCGGCCACGACGCTGTCGGGTGGTGAAGCACAACGAATTAAGCTCGCCAAAGAGCTTTCAAAACGGGCGACTGGTCGGACCATCTATATTCTCGACGAGCCAACGACGGGGCTGCATTTCGCCGATGTGCATAAGCTGCTCGACGTACTTCAGCGATTGGTAACTCTGGGCAACACTGTGTTGGTCATAGAACACAATCTGGATGTCATCAAATCCGCTGATTACATAATCGACCTTGGTCCAGAGGGGGGCGAGCAAGGTGGACGCGTGGTTGCAGCCGGCACGCCAGAAGAAGTTGCTCGGTCTCGCAGATCGCATACAGGCCACGTCTTGAAGCCACTCCTAAACGGAAGCATAGCCCGCAATGGTAACTCTCACGAACACACTGACGACGCGTGATATACTCGGCATCGCCGGCCCGCGAGACTAAACATGCCCGAGAAGGACGACAAACTACAACCTCTCGATCTAAAAGGCGTCAAAACTTACCCACTCGCATCACGACCCAGCAAAGTTAAGCTCGACGACTTTGGTAAGGCGTTGCGTAAGGACTCGACTACAACCGAGTTTCTCGATTCGCTTCCCAGGGTTCTGGCCGTGCAAAGCTTGCGAAAACTTGTCACTCGTGTACTGAGGGCCCGGGATCTTGGGAAACCAATAATCTGGGGCCTCGGCGGTCATGTAATAAAGACCGGGTTGGCTCCGATACTGATTGATCTGATGGACCACAAGCTGGTTTCAGGCATCGCTGTAAATGGATCCGTGCTGGTCCATGATGCTGAAATAGCGATGGTTGGTTCAACTTCAGAAGATGTTGACGCAACGCTGGCCGAAGGATTTTTTGGCGGTGCTGAAGAGACGGGGGCCCTGCTAAACAAAGCCGCGGTCGCTGGCGAGCATGCAGGAATAGGTCTGGGAGAATCACTCGCGCGCACACTTTCAGCGAGTGATCCGGAACACCGCGCGAATTCACTTCTCTGTGCAACGTTTGAACGGGAAATCCCGCTCACTGCTCACCTGACCATAGGCGGCGATATTGCACATTTTCATCCGAGTGCCAGTGGAGCAGCGTTAGGCGCTACCACTCACACAGATTTTAGATTGCTGGCAGAGCTGGTTCGACAAATGGACGGAGGAGGCGTTTACCTCAATATCGGATCAGCAGTGGTATTGCCAGAAGTGTTCCTCAAGTGCGTCACAGTAGTACGCAATCTGGGCCATCCGCTGAAAGACATAACGACTGCAAATTTTGATTTCATTCAATCTTATCGGCCTCTGACCAACGTAGTACGGCGGCCGACGGACAACAGCGGTGACAGCAAAGGCTTTGCGATAACCGGCCATCACGAACTCACGATTCCGTTATTGGCGGCGATGTTGAAGTTGAGCGCTACTGAATAGGTCAATTGGCCGCCTCAAAAGTGGCAGGTACATTGATCGTTCCCAAACACCTTCTCCCAACTCAAGATAACAATCCATTGCTTGACCAAATTGAGCTCTCTCGTCTATCCTACCCCCCGAGCGTGAAATTGAAAACGGATTTCAATTTCTGGGTAAAATAGCAGATTCAAGTGTGCGCGGTAGTCGTTCGGGAAAAAGTGGCAAAGAAGGACCGTATGTTCTCCAACTTAAGGCTCAATTCTGTTTTTTTTCTTCTCCTCATTGGAGCACTGTCGCTACCACGCGCCGTAATGACGCAGCAAGCGCCGTCCCTTAAAACTCTTCTTCAAGGACGAGTAGTTGATCAAGATCACGCAGCAATACCCGGTGCTGAGGTCTCGGTCAAAAGCAAAGACTCCAAGAGTTTGACTTCGACCATTACCGATGCTCGCGGGCAGTTTACACTCAAGGCAGATCCCGGGGAGAGCATTGTTACAGTTCTCGCTGATGGGTTCGCGGCCTCAGAACGTCAGTTCAACCTAAGCAATGCTACGCAAAATGAACAGTTAGAGATAACATTGGATATTGCGAATGCGAGCGCTATTGTCACGATCAGTGATAGTGCTGGCTACCTGGCTGAAGTAGTTAGCAGTGCCACCAAAACGCTCACTCCCCTTCGTGATATTCCTCAGTCAATAACGGTCGTTTCTAAAGAGCAGATCAGAGATCAGTCAATGCAAAGTATCGCTGACGTGATGACATACGTTCCCGGAATCGTGTCTCACCAGGGCGAAAATAACCGCGACCAGTTAATCCTTCGAGGCAATAGTACGAGTGCTGACTTTTTCTTGAATGGCGTGCGCGACGACGTTCAATACTACCGAGACCTTTATAACGTCGATCGTGTTGAAGCTCTCAAAGGGCCAAATGCAATGATTTTTGGTCGTGGGGGCGGCGGTGGCGTTGTCAATCGAGTCTCCAAAGAAGCAGGCTTTTCAGAGTTGCACGAGGTGACCGCCCAATTAGGTTCATTCAACAATAAAAGATTCACGACAGATATTAACCAGCCACTTAATCGAAAAGTCGCGTTTCGAGTAAACGGGTTGTATGAAAACTCTGACAGCTTTAGGAATGACGTCAATCTGGAGAGATATGGCGTAAACCCAACTGTTACTCTTGTTCCAAGTAATAACACTGGGATCACTTTATCGTACGAGTACTTTCACGATGGACGAACGGCGGACCGCGGCATTCCGTCGTTTCACGGAAGACCAGCCGATACTCCAATCGATACGTTCTTCGGCGATCCCAACAACAGTCATGTACGAGCGGGTATCAATCTCGCTTCTGCCACAATCAACCATACCTTTGGGCGGTTCAACTTGCAGAACAGAACGATGTTTGGTGACTACAATAAGTTCTACCAAAACTATGTTCCGGGCGCAGTGACAGCCGACAAAGCGAAAGTCGCACTTACGGCCTACAACAACGCCACTAAGCGTCGTAACATTTTCAATCAGACAGATCTTACCTTTAACTTTTTTACAGGTGGAATTAAGCACAACCTGCTAGCGGGGATGGAACTCGGCAGACAATTGACTGATAACTTCCGCAATACTGGCTTTTTTAACAACAGTTCCACGTCAATTTCCGTCCCTTATGACGATCCAACCATCGATACGCCTGTGACCTTTCGTCAGAGAGCGACCGACGCGAATAATCACCTGCGAACAAATCTGGGAGCTGGTTATGTCCAGGACCAGATTGAGATCTCGCGTTACGTGCAGGTTGTCACTGGAGTACGGTTTGATTATTTCGATTTGAATTTCCACAACAATAGGACTGGCGATGATCTCAGACGCTTGGACCACCTGGTTTCTCCAAGAGCGGGCGTCATCGTTAAGCCGGTAACCGAGCTTTCTGTTTATGCAAACTACGGGGTCGCTTATCTACCAAGTTCAGGAGACCAGTTCTCATCTTTAACTTCGATCACGCAACAGGTTAAACCAGAGAAGTTCACAAACTATGAGCTCGGGGCAAAGTGGGATGTTCTCAAAAATCTCTCGTTGACAACGGCCTTATATCGCCAGGACCGAACCAACACCCGCGCGACCGATCCAAACGATCCGACTCGTATCGTTCAGACCGGCAGTCAGAGAACCAACGGATTCGAACTTGGCCTGAATGGGTTTGTTACCAGCAAATGGTCCATTGCCGGCGGATACGCCTACCAGGACGCATTTATCACGAGCGATACAACGGCAGCCCGGGCTGGCGCGCTAGTGGCTCAAGTACCGCATCACACATTCTCGCTCTGGAATAATTATCGAGTAATACAGAAGCTAGGGCTGGGACTGGGAATCATTCGACGCGCTGACATGTTCGCGGCTGTCGACAACACAGTTATCTTGCCGGGCTATACTCGAGCTGACGCCGCCATCTTCTACTCGTTTTCAGAGCGTTGGCGGCTTCAAGCTAACCTCCAAAATCTGTTCAACAAGACGTACTACGTCAACGCCGACAACAACAATAACATCTCGCCCGGAAGTCCTCGTGGGGTACGTGTTCAATTAGTCGCAAGGTTTTAAGCCGAACATTTTAAACGTCAAGACGATTACAAGCCTGGCCAGTTTCACCCGAGCGACTAACTCGTGATCGCCGCCAACGAGTGCACCTATGCTATACTCGCGTTCATTGATCTTCGATCTAACCAGTTGAAACGACGCTCTCAGCGTCATCTTGGGAACAATGTGAACGGCGAGAAACTCGAACACTTTAGAAGGATTCTGGAGCAGCAACTCCAACAGCACGTAGCCAACGTTTCAACGGAGCAGGCTAACGCATTGTCATCGGACGATGATGGAGTTAAAGACAGCGTCGATATGTCTTTGCTTGATGTAAGCAAAGAGATCGCCTTTCGACTGAGTGAGCGAGAGTCGCAGATCGTCGCAGACATAGACCAGGCACTCCTAAGAATCCGAGAAGGTTCGTACGGCATTTGCGCTAGCTGCGGTCAACCCATCAACGAACGCAGACTTGAAGCAGTACCCACCGCTCGTTATGACGCTCAATGCCAGACATTGATAGAGAGCGCGAACGGCGAAGACGATCTACCTTCCTTGTAAGCCTCCACAACCCAGTCCTTAAATCAAGCTTTTGGATGGGCCTTGTCGTAGACTGCGATCAATTTTTCCATCGAGACATGGGTGTAAACCTGAGTGGTTGAGAGCCGAGCATGGCCCAACAATTCCTGGATATCACGCAAGTCAGCGCCGCTATCCAGTAGATGAGTGGCAAAGGAATGACGCAAGGCGTGTGGACTGATGTTGTGGATGCCGGCGCAAATCTGAATGTATTTGTCGACCAGCCTGCCAACTGAGCGAGTAGTAATTCGAGTACCCTGGTAGTTCAGGAAAAGTGCCCCTTCGTCTCGTTTTGAAATTGGGGCTTTGAGCAAGAAGTTATCTCTAACCTTAAGATACGCTCGCAGGGCCACAGCGGCTGGTTCGCCAAACGGCACAATTCGTTGTTTGCGACGTTTACCAGTAACTCGCATCAACTGATTGCGAAAATCTAAATCCGCAAGGTTGAGGGTTGTAAGCTCAGCGACGCGCACTCCAGTCGCGTACATCAACTCCAGAATCGCGCGGTCTCGTTGGCCCAGATCCGTTTCGGTATCTGGTGTCTCAATAAATCTGATCGCGTCTTCAATTGAAAGATGACGCGGTAGCTTCTTCTCCTGCTTCGGAGTCGAAACGAGTTTCGCCGGATTCAGTTCAAGCAAACCTTCACGAACCAAAAACTGAAAGAAAGTTCGTAGAGTAGCGAGCTTGCGCGCAATAGACGCTTTCTTTTTCTGAGCCGAATGCAGCGACGCAATCCAATCCCGGATCGTCAGATGATCGATCGCAGCAATGTCAGGAAGATTTCTTTGTCCAGTATCACTCTTTGCAGGAGCTAGGAAATCGAGAAATTGTTCGAGGTCACTCGAATAGTTTCGTAAGGTGTGGGTGCTGACGTTGCGTTCGTATCGAAGGTGTTCAAGAAATTGTTCGATTAATTGCTCCATACAATCTGCTACCAATCAGCCGCCGCTGATTGTTTGGGAGCATAATAGCCTTTTCGCGACCGAACACGAACATCATTTCTTGCCTTAACTTTAAGATCGAGCACGTGAAGCCGGCCATCTCGGTGTTCGGCGGGAGGGTAGTAACTCAACACATACTGTTGCGCGAGATCGGCTGCAATCTGATCGAACGCCTGATCCAGTTCCGGAATACTCTTGGGAAGATAAACGGCGCCTCCTGTTTGCCCGGTCAATCTCTCCATTCGCCGTTCAGCCGCCAATGCACGAACGTTCGCACCTTCATAAAGACCTGTCTGCACCACGTAGATCTGACAGTCTGCCGCCAGTACCTGATGAATGACTGTTTCAAAATCACTGTTTCGGCTCGTTGTTTCAATGCCATCAGAGACGATTACGAGAACACGTCTGCCAACGTACGGTCGCAGGTAACCAGAAGCGCCGACAATAGCGTCGAACAGTGATGTACCGCCTTCAGGACGACCGAACATGGATATGGTCTGTTCTAAACGCGACACATCTTTGGTGAGTGGCTGGGCGAGGTAACTGTCGGTTTCGATCGAATAGATAGCGGCTTCGTCTTTCGCACGCATGACTTTCCGGAAAAACCTGATCGCCGCGTGTTTCTCAAATTCACGGGCTGAGTCCAGGCTACCACTGTTGTCGAAAAGCATTGCCATGCGAACTGATGTTTCTGCGCGAGTGAGATCTGTAATGGATCGCTGTTGGCCGTCAACCCACAATTCAAAGTCATCCAGTTTTAAATTGACCACGGCATTTCCGCGTGAATCAACGACTGACGCAGGAATTGGAACCAGATTTGAAGTGATCTTTATGACATCGTCTTCTGCTAATTCGTCATTTGTCCGGCGGGGCCGGCTCGAGGTCGACATCCCGGGACGATCCGGATCTGCAATTGGACCAGGTGAGGGTTTGGTTGGTTTGCCAGGTTCCTGATGACGTCCGGATTGCGCAAAGACAGCATTAAACTGCGAGAGGATCAAGGTCGCCAAAAGAGGAAGTAGGTAGATCTTGGTCATTCGGCTGAGGTATAGGCCATTTCTTTTGGGTGGATTTCTTGCAACCACGCTATCCATTTTTGTAAACCCACTTCGACTTGCAACTTCCGACGCTCGCTCTTTTTACCTGTGCGACGCGCGTCGGGTTCAGATAATGGTGGCAAGAGCCCGAATGTGATGTTCACCGGTTGGAAATTTTTAGTTTCAACCGACGAAACGTAACGCGCTAGAGCACCAGTGGCACTTTCAACGGGAGCTTCTACGAGATCCTTGCCACTTAACAATCGGGACGCGTTGACTCCAGCCAACCAACCCATTGCTACCGATTCAACGTACCCTTCGACTCCAGTAATTTGACCGGCAAAGAAGACGTTTGCTTGTTCCCGCATCTGCATAGTGCCGTTCAAAACTCGAGGTGAACAGATGTAGGTGTTGCGATGGATCTGTCCAAACTGTAGAAATTCGGCATTTTCCAATCCCGGTATCAGGCGAATAACTCGAGCTTGTTCACCGTAACGTAGATGATTCTGGAAGCCCACAAGGCTGTACGCATCCGCCATTAAATTTTCCTGGCGCAACTGAACCGCTGCATAAGGCTCGCGACCGGTTTTTGGATCTCGCAGACCAACTGGCTTCATCGGTCCAAAACGCAACGTATCAACGCCGCGTCTGGCGAGTTCTTCAATAGGCAAACAGGCTTCAAACCAGCGGGTCTCTTCGAAGCGTTGCAGAGGGACACTGTTTGCCTCGATCAATTCGGAATAAAACCTGTCGTATTGTTCCTCGGTAAACGGGCAATTGACATAATCGTCACCGCCTTTGTCATAACGAGCAGCACGAAAGGCAACGTTAAAATCAATGGAGTCGGCGGTAACAATCGGAGCAATCGCATCGTAAAAATACATTTGATCGCTGCCAGTCAGCTTCATTATCTGTTCGGTGAGGCCTTCGGAGGACAACGGACCGGTCGCAACAATCGTTACTTTGTCGTTTGGTATCGAGGTAACTTCTTCGCGACGGAGACTGATGTTTGGATGCGCTTCAATTCTCGTCGTAATTAGCTCGGCGAACTTATTGCGGTCGACGGCCAATGCGGCACCGGCCGGTACACGCGTAGTTGCGGCAGCTTCCATCACCAGAGAATTGCCGCGACGAAGTTCCTCCTTCAATAAATAAGAAGCAGTCCCAACCTCATCCGACTTCAGTGAATTTGAGCAAACGATTTCGGCGAGCCTATCCGTTCGATGTGCCGGAGTTTGTTTTACTGGACGCATTTCAAAAAGCTGAACTTTTGTGCCGAGTTCTGCCGCTTGCCATGCGGCCTCAACGCCAGCCAACCCACCACCTATTACTGTTAGTTCTTTCATCGTCTAAGTATCGGTCCTATATGTCCTATAGGTCCTATCCCTACCATCAAGGCCTCTTCACTTCAATCTTGTAATCCTTAACCTCTCCCGAAAAGTGTTTATAGTCACTCCATTCAACAGTCTTGTTGTAATCGCCACCGCCGAACAGCAAGACTTTAACCGAAAGATTTATCTGAGCAAATCTCGGCAACCAGACTCCGTCAGTCATTCGCGTTTGCTCCATGACCATCGCCGCACCAGGTTTCAACGACACGAGCAGTCCGCCCGCCATTTTGAATCCTTCTGCGAGCCGCGCTTCGAGGCGAACAACCTGTTTGTCGACAGGATCAATCCAGACTACTCCTATTAGTTTTGAAATCAGACTCTCCGAACGTGAAGAGGATTTGAAACCAGGTCGAGGTCGGAAATCGAAGACAATCGTTTCCCGATCTGCGAGTCTCTCTTTGCGAGGCGAAACGAATTCGCAGGCCTTGAGAAATTGAGAAATCTCAGGATCTTCAGCTTCATCACGTCCGGCGGATCGATTCTTCTTTTCTCTCTCGGCTTTGCGACGAGCCTCAGCCTGCTCATCTTTTTCGTGATCGCGTTCGGCCTCAGTCAGTTCCTGCTGCACTCGCTTATCCTCCTTCGCAGCGCGCTCGGCCGAAAGAGGAACACCATTCTCACTAATTAATTTCTGCACTGCCTCACGATTTGGCAAAGGATAAACCTCATACAATTTTACTGTCTCTTTCTTCAGCTCGCCTTTGTCATTAATTTCTCGATCAGTCTCTTTCTGACGATAAGAGTATTCTGAAACGTGTTTCTCAACCTCGTCCTGGTTCTTTCCCACTTCACGCAGCAGCGAAACGACGTCTAACGTATCGAGTGCGCGAGGCGGATCAAACAACGACTGGGCCAACCCGGAGTTGTAATTTACGTGGTCCAAGGTAAGGCTGAATTCGTCGACGTTGTTCAGGCTGAGGCGGATGCGATGCGGTTCCAACACCCTACGCTCTGAGCGGTAATCATCGAAGATGAAGTAGGTGTGATTCGCCTCGTTGGAAATTTTTGTAATGAGGCCGCCGGCTACTGCAAAGTAATAGCGAAGACGAGCTCCTCCTCGCGTCGAGAACTCGACAACATAAGAATCTCCTGCGATTGAAAGTACTCGTCCCAGGACGTTTGATTTCTTGAAATTCAGAAATCTGGAGCCATCAAGAGTTGCTTTGAGTTTTGCTGTCGCAGCCTCAGTACCAGATAGCGTGCGCGTTTGATCATTCTTGCTTTCCCATGCAGAGCTTGAGTTGGTGGCGAGGATTATCTTTTCATTTGCAAGTGCGATCTCCCAGCGCTCGGAGGCTGGCGACTTACGCAGCGAAGTGGCGGTGCCGACTTTCTCGCCTTTGAGCTCCACTGACCATTGATAGTCAGCGTCGGTGATCGAGGCGAGATTCTTCTTGCCCCCCGAGGCCTTAATATACTGATCAATTATTTTGCTGACAGATGGTAGCTTGGGAGTCGATTTTTGAGCGTTAGAGTCGACTGGAGTGAGGAAAAGTCCAAGTAACACCAACAATAGAGTCGAATGGAGGGGTTTAATTTTGGGCTTTTCCGAAGAGATTCTCATAGTGCTGTTTAGTAAATGGTGGTTGGACTCTACGGAAGCGCCTTGAAACCCTATTAACGCAGAGACGCGGAGGCGCAGAGATCAACGCGAAGATACTGACGAAGTGAGACTAGCAAAACTTAATGATGTTCGGTAGTTTTCCGAACATCGTCGCAAAACTTCAGCTGCTTGACACTACAAAGGGCGTCTCCGTATATTCGCAGTCGCGTTTGACGGATTGCAGTCGAATGGTTGACCTCTCGCCTTTAGCCGGCTTAGCTCAGTTGGTAGA
>DATIBX010000341.1:0-5474 GCA_035457105.1 Pyrinomonadaceae bacterium | reverse complement strand
ACTAATGGGAAAAGTGGCGGTAAGCCTGTAATTCTGCTAATTAGTGGTGGCAAAATAGAAGCGGATCAAGTTTGGCGAGCCAAAGAAGGCGTCTGGTACCGTCGCGACGGCATTGTAACTTTATTGAAGAGAGAACGAGTTAGAGCGATAGTGGGGCAATAGTGCCATTTGGGTCTTGGGCCTTTGGTCTTGGGTCTCTTAAATAAAAGCTCGTTTTGTCGTTCCGAGGCGATTGCTCCGGAGGAGCAAAAATGTTTATAGCCCGGCACCACTGCAGATGTGCCGCTCCGGCAGGAGCGAAATCTAAGTCAGATCGTTGCAAAGACATGGCGCTCCGCTGGAGCGCGGAAGTCTAAATGGTGCTCCTGCTATAAACATCACGCTCCGCTCGAGCCTTTCTTTTGACGCGTCAAGCTAAGACATTTTTGTGCACAGCTTTTGGCTCTTGTACTTTGCCATTTGTGCGTGGCCCAATTAGTCACCAATCAACCGTCGAAGTTCAACTTTCGGAGAAACTGCGCCATGAAACTCCCCACCTCAATCCTTTCAATACTCCTCCTATTTGCCGTCTGCGTTTCGTGTCGACTTGCCGAGACTTTAACTGGTGACAAGAACGCCGGTACCGTCAGCTCGTTGTGGTCGGACGTACCTCCATTTCAGGGCGCGACAAAATCTGACCAGGACATTCCTTTAGGAGCTCGACTTGCAATTCGCGCCATGATGCAAGGCAAAATAAGTTTCATTTCATTCCAAACTGAGAAAACAGCTCAGGAAGTGTCAGACTTCTATTCAAAAGAACGTATGAAGAGCGCAGGCTGGACTCCCAATGATAAAGGGTGTGTAGGCGACTCAGAAGATTCGAAGAATCACGGAGCCCTCTGCGTTTTTTCCAAGAAAGATGGGCAAAAAGAAGATGGTCTCGCGATCGTCATTGCTCAAGACGAAAAAAATAAGACTACTAATATCTTTTATGCTCGGTTCGATCTATCCCAAGCATCGAAGTGATTAGATCCGGCCGCTCCAAAATCATTGCACTAACAGTTCGACAGTGATATTGGTGTTATCACACCAAGCATTGTCATTGGAGTAACTATGCCTACGGATCCAAATGCTCGAAGCGACAGCGATACTCTTGAGCTTCTCCCGCCGCAATGGTTTTTCCCAGGTCTGAGCCTGCCGACTTCGGGCGTACGCGTCGATATCGCCGGCGCGAGCCATCAAGGTCACAAACGAAAAAACAACGAAGACCATTACCTTGCTGTGCGTTTCCAGCGATCGTTGGAGACTCTCTCAACGAACGTGAAAGAGGGGCACCTGATTTCGACCTTCGAGGAAACTGGTTACGGAATGGTCGTCGCAGATGGGATGGGTGGCATGGCCGGCGGTGAGGTTGCCAGCCGGATGGCGCTTTGTAAGTTGATCGAACTGGTCGTCAACACGCCTGACTGGTTCATGAGATTTAGCGAACCTGAAGACGTCGTTAAACTGACTCAACGCATAACTCAACGATTCCACCAGATCGATGAAGCCCTCAAAAACCAAACAAAAGTTGATCCATCGCTTCTGGGTATGGGTACGACTTTGACGCTTGGTGTGTCGCTGGGAAGTCACCTGCTGGTCGGTCACATTGGTGATTCTCGCGCCTACTTAGTGCGCGAAGAAAAGATGCATCAGCTAACCAGCGATCATACGTTGGCCCAGGCTTTGATCGATGCAGGTATTGTGAGGCCTGACGATCCGACGACCCGCACCACGCGACACGTTCTCACTACTGCGCTTGGCGCCATAGCAAAAGGCACCGAGCCTGAAGTGCAACGAGTCGATATTAAGATGGGAGATCAGGTCTTGTTGTGTACTGATGGTCTTACTGAAATGGTGCCAGACGATCAGATCGCCGCCATTCTCAATTCGACAGGAAGTAGCGATAACGCCAGTCAGGAGTTGATAAACGCCGCCCTCGATGGCGGAGGCCGCGACAACATCACGGTCGTAATCGCTCGCTACGGAGAATAAACACATTAATTTGAACCTTGTGTTTCCTCAGTACCTGGTAGTTTTTCATGGGCACCTTGAGTTGCTCATTTACAGGCAAGCACAAAAGCAATGATAATCGAGGTTCCTTAATGAGAAAGACACTTGCTCGCACCCTCAGCAACTACTTGAGCCTGTTAACTGTTGCAACCGCAATTATGGCTGCCTCACCACATGTGAATGCAGCGCCACAAACCAACTCAGAAAATCAGTCCACCTCAACTTCTCAAAGTGCAGTAGGACAGAGTTGCGAGGACGTAAGGAGTAATCTGCAACGTCTGAATCAGGAAATGGCACGGCTGCGAAGACGACTCGCCGAACTGGAAAAAGATCGCCAGATTAATACGATCCAGGACATGTTGACGAAGGAAGAACAGCGGGGAGAGGGCCTGCAATTACACCTGATTGAAATAGCCGAGAAGGAAGAGCCTCTGCAAGCGCGAATAGACCAACTCAATCAGAACATGAAACCAGAACGAATTGAAAACATAATGTCGGGAGTTGGATCGGTTCATCCTGAAGAAGCTCGCGAAGAACTACGCCGGCGCATTATCACCGAGCGCTCAAGAGTACAAATGCAGTTGGAACTTCTGCGTCAGGATAAGATGCGAACCCTGGCATCACTGCGAACGACAGACGAGGCTATCCAGAGGTTAAAAATCAAACTAACGGATGCGATTAAGCAATAATCCTTCATGACTTGTCTGCCACAAACTTGATTGACACGTTTCTGCTGCCGGACTTCGCTTCAATATTCAATTTATCGATGGATTTTCCGTCCGGGCGAAGAAGCAACTTTCCGCTGCCACTGGCATTTCCGGAAACGACACCACCCGTAATTTCAATATTGATTCCCTGCTCAGCCGACTCGTTCGCAGTCCAGCGACCTTTAGCACTCAACTGCAAATCGCAATAGAAGGTAAATTCAGCTTCGCCATTGTCCTTCAAGACGACCATGACCGAATAAATTTTGAGTTTATCAACGCCGGTGCTGATCGTACCCTTACCTTTGGCTGTAACATTTAAAGACTCAATTTTTTGAGCGTTGGCGATACTGCACATTCCCAGCACAATTAGCATGCTGCATATAAGTGTTGCGTGACGGCGGCTCAAGGGGTTCCATCCTTTCATAATTCGGACCAATCGACGCGAGTAGCAATTCAAGAACGAAAAGCGTTTAACGAGAGTTTCGAAGACTTGGGCTAGGTAATTTACAGGTTATCGCCAAGATGCGGAAGGGTAATATTTCCTACAGGCGATAACTGTCGCCAAACTGGTTGAGAGGGAGACCACAGCTCTTCACCAAAAGCTTGTAGGGCAAACACCTACAAGTAACCGGGCAATCACCCTACATAAAAATCATAGTTCGGTTGCTTGCGAGAACTTGCCGCACACTTCAAACTCTCGTCTTTTCCATGCGAGTGGAGGGAAGCTGTAGGTTGAAGGAATTGAAGATTGTTATTGCCGATGATTCACCTGTCGTTCGAGAGCATATCAGGCGGGCATTGGCTCAGGTAGATGGGTGTTCGCTGGTGGGCATGGCTGTTGATGGCGCCGAAGCCATCAATATGGTGCGGGCTCTCAGCCCCGACGTCGTAGTCTTAGATATTGCGATGCCTCACCGTAGCGGTATCGAGGCTCTCAGAGAAATCAGACAAGAAGATCCAGAAATTGTGATCATTATGTTCACCGCGGATCCATCTGTCGTGCTTCGCGACGTTTGTCTCGAAGCTGGCGCGAATTTCTATCTCGACAAGTCCCAGCTACAGGAACTCATAGACATTTGCGAAGAGCGCTTTTCCGTTGTGTAACAACGGAGTCTCGCCATTGAAATTGCGTTAGCCTCCCTTACCTGCGAGAAAGGTGGTTAGCGCCACGCTGGGTACCTGCGGACGTTTGAAGGGGACAACGCGGGTACCCGGCGCAGTTTTCTCTTATTCTCTTTTAGTATGTTAATCTGGCGCGCTACGAGCCATGATCATAAGACTCGTCAGCGCACTTTCAGTCATCCTCGTTCTCTGTTCGCCTTTTCTCCTTTTTCACTCAACCGCCCAAGTATCAACTCCTCTCACTCAAACGCCCGACTCGTTACACCTGGATCAAGGGTATCTCGAGGGGACTAGCTCCCTCTTAACTTTAAAGCTGGTAAAGTCATCGCAAACTGCAGCGGCACTCACTCTAAATAGTGACAAGTCGTTTGATTTCACCCAGCGGACCGCTTAGACAAGCAAGCAGGTAATGGTTTCCATCACCTGGGCGATCTGACATTTCGTCTTCGTAGCCAAGATTCGACGCATTGGACCGACTACGACACGAGTGCTGAGCGGAAACCGATTACGCCTATACCATCGAAACAGGGCACCATTGCAGCCGCCGATCTTGCGCCGACGCTTCCATCGGGCATGCCGTTGCAGGTTGTTCGATCATGGAAGGTCAGGGAGAAGTCTATGCGTGGTCTAAGTATTTTGGATTTGAAGATGAGGCCCAGGTTTCACTCGACTCCATCGTCGGTTATATGCCAACCATTCCCCATTGGGGATATAACGGGAACGCTCGACGCTACTGGGATTTTCTTTATGGAGGAAGGCTTCGGCGGATCGAACGACAACTGCATCACTATGGTTCAGGACTGAATGCCATCCCGGTTCTGGCTCATTATCGCCAGCATCCTGACGACTTCTATCTCTTGCGAGTTGGTTACGGCGGCACGATGGGAGCACTCAGCAACATCGATCAGGAAGGTTTTGCGTCGGTAGCATTTCACACTTTTCCATCCATTTTGAACTGGGATCCCTATTCCGGAGATTACGGTCCAAACTTTTTCGGACACGCCCTTAACACTGCCACTTATGTGATTAAGCATCCGGATTTCGGTTGGCAGGTTTTTGGCGGCAATCTCAAGGAAGGTGGTGATTGGATCACGGTAAGTCCGCGAGACTCATTCCGAATGCGCGTTTACATTGCGACTCTTGGTCTCTGGCTAACGCTTGATTCCGGTAATTTCGAAGAGGTTTCGTTTAATACAAAGACACCAGCTGTTCGCCTGAATCTCAAACCAGCTGACGTGAACACATCGATTGCTCGCCTACACATAGAGCAACCGGCCAAAATACCAGGCGCCGGATCTTACAAGCCCGCAAGATCTTTCGTTAAAGAACGCAACGCCTACACAATTCCGCTTTCTAGAGGCGTGACCACTTTAGAACTCCGCGACCGATAAGGCCAGAAACGCGCTCGATTTGATTTTTATTCTCAAACTATTTGAATTTGACGAGTTACTGCCTTATCCTCTCGCGAAATCGAGTCTCAGCTGAAGGTTCTATCAGCAGCATTACTTTTAAAATTTGACCATGAACATAAATCTCGGGACCGAGTGGGTAATCGACGCGAACGGATGCAGCGACGTAGCGTTAGCCGATCTTGCTCAAATCCAAACTGTTTTT
>DATIBX010000340.1:0-12195 GCA_035457105.1 Pyrinomonadaceae bacterium | reverse complement strand
TTCGACCGACTGCCAGGCCGGATCCGTTTAGCGTGTGAACGTACTCAGGTTTCGCTCCACCGGCACGGCGAAATCTGATTTGGGCGCGACGAGCTTGAAACGACTCGTAGTTTGAACAAGATGAGATCTCACGAAACGTGTTCTGAGACGGTAACCAAACTTCAATGTCGTACGTTTTAGCTGAGCCAAATCCCAGATCTGCCGTTGACAGAGTCACAACTCGATAATGCAAGCCAAGCTTCTGCAGAATCACTTCTGCGTCGTGCGTTAAGGCCTCATGTTCCTCGTAGGATTTTTCTGGTAACACATACTTCACCAATTCAACCTTTTCGAACTGATGCTGGCGAATCATACCGCGAGTGTCGCGACCATAACTTCCGGCTTCTGACCGAAAGCATGGAGTGTAGGCGGTCCAACGCATCGGCAGGTCAGAGGCGTCGAGGATCTCCTCACGATAATAATTAGTAACTGGAACCTCAGCGGTTGGAACCAGGTAAAGCTCACGATCATCCCGCAGCTTGAACAGATCCTCCTCAAACTTCGGCAACTGGCCGGTCCCGAACAGTGCAGCACTATTAACGATAAACGGAGGCAACGTTTCGAGGTAGCCGTGTTCTCGCGTGTGCACGTCAAGCATAAAATTGATGAGTGCTCGTTCGAGACGCGCGCCGGCTCCATTCAAAATCGCGAAACGAGAAGCGGCAATTTTTGTTGCTCGTTCGAGATCGATGATGCCTAAAGCTTCACCCAGGTCGACATGGTCCTTAGGTTCGAAAGTGAATGAAGGCGCCGTACCCCAACGACGAACTTCGACGTTGTCCGAGTCGTCTTCGCCCACGGGAACACTGGAGTGAGGGATGTTGGGCAAAGTTGAAAGCAACTGCTGCATCCGGTTTTCGGTTTCTGTACGCTGGTGGTCCAGCGATGCAATTTGCTCTTTTAACTTTCCCACCTCGGCACGTCGCTTTTCAGCCTCCTCGTTCTTGCCGTCTTTCATCAACGCGCCGATTTCTCGACTGGAAGCATTTCTTTGAGCGTTGAGTTGGTCCGACTCAGCGATCACTCGCCGGCGTTCCGCATCAGCTTCTGCAAAGTCATCGAGGACCTGAACGTCCCCCTTTCGCGCCTTCAGTGCGGCGCGCACGGTGTCCAAATTTTCCCTAACGTAATTGAGGTCGAGCATTTAGTTTTTGGATATTCTCCTGCAAAGAAGTAAACCAAGACTTTGCAACTTGCGCGGCGAGTGTGTCAACTGCCTGCAGATGGCCTTTGAGCTTTGGTCTTTGTCTTTGAACAATCACGGTCCCAGCACCACAACAAAGAGCCAGAAACCAAAATCCCAAAACTACCAACACTTCGTAAAAACCGCGAAAAGATCATCCACCGATCACGCCGATTCCGCAGATTTCTTTAGAGAAAGTCACGCCACAAAAGCGTTCTGACAGAGAAATCTGTCGAGATCGGTCGTAATCAGTGGATTATTCCCGCGTTTTCACACGGCAAAGCCACCAATTTGTTCCCGTCGGCGCTGATATGTTATTAGTGACCGCCTTGCTCAGTGAAACCCGAGAGACAAGGACGGAATGTTAATGACGGCGAAACATCATTGTTGCGGAACGATGGATACGGAAGTAAATCGCAAGTGTGCTGAACATTCAGATCCTTTTGATTGTCCCGATCACACCGTTTACTACTCAACTGAGTTCAAGGAATACGGCATTGTCGTGCACGACGGTGGCTCGTCATACTCTGTAATCCGCTATTGTCCCTGGTGCGGTAGCAGTTTGCCGACATCGAGTAGAGTAACTGGAACACTGGAAGGAAGGACCACAGAAATTGTCTGAGCAAAAATCATTTTCTGGCCGGGCAGCGATCGTAACCGGAGCCACACGCGGAATTGGACGAGCTATCGCAGTGGAGCTCGCTGGTCGAGGGGCCGATGTCGCCTTCAATTATGCGAAGAGCGCTGAATCAGCTGAAAGTCTTAAAGCCGAATTGGAGAGTCTTGGTGTGCGCGCATTGGCATTTCAGTGTGATGTCGGCCAGACCGAAGCAACGGCCAATATGGTTAATGAAGTGAAATCGGCCTTCGGTCGTATCGACTTTCTGGTCAACAATGCCGGAGTTACGCGTGACAACCTGATCCTGAGAATGAAAGAGAGTGATTGGGACGAAGTGATCGACACGAATTTGAAAGGCGCCTGGAATTTCGCCAAAGCGGTTCTTCGCACGATGCTCCGTCAGGAGACTGGTGGGTCAATTCTTAATATCTCGTCGATCAGTGGCGAGGTTGGCATGCCTGGTCAATCAAACTACTCTGCTTCAAAGGCGGGAATGATTGGTCTAACTAAGTCGTTGGCAAAGGAAGTTGCAAGTCGAAAAGTTACGGTGAACGCACTTGCGCTCGGCATGGTGGCGACGGACATGGCGGGAAAGTTGGACCAGAGCTACCAGGACAAAATTAAGGAACAGATTCCGTTGGGTCGATTCGCAGATCCGCATGAAGTCGCAAGAATTGCGGCATTCTTGTTATCTGATGACGCGCGGTATATTACCGGGCAGGTTATTCAGGTCGACGGTGGATTGGCAATGTAGCTGTTAGAGGCGGGTCAGTACCGGATCGCGTAGCGTCGGGTGAGTAGCGAACTATCTTCAGGACCCGACGCCGGTACTGACCGCTGCAACCTGGCAAAGTCCAAAGACCTAGTTCCAGTGACCCAAACCTCTACTTAATAGCCTTCACATTATCCGGCTTGGCAAAAAGGTTATCAGCAAACTTCTGATTGTATTGAACTGACTCGTAGTTAATACGTGAGGTCTGTTTCGTATTAATAAAATGGTCAATCACCCACGGAGCTGTAACGCCCTCAACTGAGATAAACTTCAACAGCTGGTCCTCTTCCGAAGTCTCTTCCATTTCCTCGCTGTCCAAATTTTTCTTTGATCGTTTGTAGATGATTTTTGCGGGTAATCCATCTCGAGCACCAAACTCGTATTCAACCCAATACCCGTCAGGATAAACCAGCCTGATCGCTTCGTTCCTTTTTGCCAGTCCTGCTTCCCGACGGCCCACATACACAACCTTGCCACCGTCTTTTTGCCACCAGCCTCGCAACAAATTTTCAAGGCTCGTGCGCATGGAACGCTTGAAATCATCTACCTGTGTCTGACTCTGGTCTTTGATCGTCTTAACTGAGCCGTCGAACACCCAACCTGAATTGCCATCGTTAGCCTGAATAGTCTTGATCCCGAGACTTGTAAACTCAGTGCGCTCACGATCTGGATAGACGATGTAGTCGAGAAACTTAGCGGGGAGCTGTGAAACGCCATCGTTGAAAGCGGTATAGAACCCTTTGCCAACAACCGATTGCACATTCAAATACGCTTGGCCGCCGAGCACTTCAATCGCATGTTTGATGATCACCTGAGACTTTTCGTCTGCGGTCCCTGGAGCAATTGCTGCTGTCGATGGAGCAGCCGGAGGAGTCGGCGAAGCGGCCGGCGTTTGTGCCAAGGCGCTTACTAAGCAGATGGCTACAAGCGAGGAACTCATTGAGATAGCGAGGACTAACCGACGAAGTGTTGTCATAACAGGAACAAAAGAAAGAAAAGGAAAGTATTGGTCCTAGTTTTCGCAATCACCGTATAACGGAAAGAGGGTTTCAGTCAAAATCTTTGCTGAAACCCTCTTGGCCTTACACTCAGCAAACAGTTAATTCAGTTCCGGTTTAGAAGCGGAACTGGGAACTACTGTTACTTCTCCGTTTTCAACGTCCACTACGAAACTCGAAGCCGTCTTCCACATTGCCGTGATTGGCAGCTTTACCCTCTCGTCGATATGACGTTTTAGGAATCGCGCGCCGTAAGCAGTGTTGTAACCACTTTCGGTAAGCCTGTTCACTGCGGCTTCGGTTACCTCCACCTGTTTACCTTGGCGTTCCATTTGGCGGCGCAGTTTCTCGAGATACAACGTCGCGATTTGCCGCACTTCGTCCATTGTCAACGGCGAGAAGACGACGATCTCATCGATACGATTGCGGAACTCAGGTGAGAATCGCTGCTCAGATGCCTTCATTACCTCATTTTTAACGCTTCGGAAATCAGAGGCTGTCTTCATTCCGAATCCCAGAGGCTTCTCAAATTTCTTGAAGCTTTCGGATCCGAGATTTGAGGTCATGATGATGATGGCGTCGGAAAGATAGACTTTCTTGCCCCGTCCATCAGTCAGCCAGCCTTCGTCAAAGGCCTGAAGAAACAAGTTCATCAAGTATGGCGAAGCCTTTTCAACTTCGTCCAGCAGCAAAACGGTATAGGGATTCTCGCGCAACTGTTCGGTGAGAATTCCGCCGCGCTCAGAACCAACTATTCCGCGTGGCATACCGATCAGTTTTTCGATCCCGACGGTCCCATCGCTGTACTCAGACATATCGATGCGAACCATCTTCTCTTCGTCACCAAACATGAATTCGGCGACAGCCTTGGCTAATTCAGTTTTGCCTACACCGGTTGGACCAAGGAAGAGAAGCACACCATCGGGCTTGTAATGAGATTCCTTAAGAGGACCTTTGTTCAGCCTTAGCCGTTGAGCCACAGCTCGAATAGCTTCTTTCTGTCCGATGACACGCCTACCAAGCATTGCTTCCGTCATCAGAAAGCGATCGCTGGTGTCGCGGAAAATCATGTCACGAGGGATACGAGATTCCTGCGAGATGACTTCGATAACGTGCTCGGGTTTCACAATCAGGGTTTGCGGCTCATTTATCTCGACCTTTACGGCCGCGGTATCCAGCCAGCCAATTGCTTTGTCGGGCAAATGGAGATTCCGAATATATTTCGGCGCCATCTCCAGAGCTGTATTTATTGCATCATCCGAAATTTTGACTGAGTAATTCTTCTCGAGCCTTGGCCGCAATCCCAGGAGAATTTCCCGAGTCTCGTTGATCGTCGGCTCAACGACTTTAACCATCCTAAACCTGCGGGCCAGGGCTTCGTCGTCCGCTATATACTCTTTGTATTCAGACAAAGTGGTGGCGCCGATTATTCGCATTTCGCCACGAGCGAGCGCCGACTTGAACATGTTTGCGGCGTCCGAAGAAGTGCCAAGAGCAGCACCGGCGCCGATAATCGTATGTGCCTCATCGATGAAGAGAATCAAATTGTCTCGTTCTTTTACTTCGTCGATGATTCCCTTGATTCTTTCCTCGAACATGCCGCGCAACATTGTTCCCGCTACAATTCCGCCCATTTGTAACTGAACGATATGGGAATTGCGGAGCCGTCCCGGGACCTTTTCCGGTTCGAGTTCGATCAGACGCGCGAGACCCTCGATCACCGCAGTCTTACCAACACCTGGTTCACCGACAAGCATCGGAGAGTTCGCCCGTTCACGGTGGCAGAGGATCTCGATGATTTGCTGGATCTCTTTTTCGCGACCGATAGTGGGAGGGATTTTGTCGGCACGGGCCATCCTATTTAAGGAGACGCCAAAGTGCTTCAGATAAGGAGGCAGTTCAAATTTCTTGCGGTTCTGCTCTTCTTCCAATTCGCGTTTTTTAACTTCGGCGCGAACATTTTCCAACACGGCGTCGGGGTTCGCTCCCATTCCTCTCAGAACATCGAGAAAAAGACTGTCTTGATTGCTTAGAGCTTCAAAAATGTCTGTTGATTCAATTGTTTTACGGCCTTGAGTTCGAGCCCGCTCCATTGCTCGTTTAAAAAGGTCGGTTGTATCAGGACCAATGCGAAAGCCTTTGCCTACATGCTGTTGGCGACTGCTACTAAGCCGCTTTTCTATTGCCATCTTCACAACTACGGGATCGAGCGACAACTCCCGCATCGCGGCATTAAACATATCGGGCTCCTCCACGGTCAGAGCCTGCAATATATGTTCGACTGAAACGAAATTCTGATCACGACGGCGCGATTCGTCCAACGCATGCTCAAGAATACGTTGTCCGCTGACGCCAAACTTATCTTTGTATTGACCTAGATCTGCCATAATTCATATACGACCGCCGACCCACCTTTGGATCAATAAGGACGGTAAACACTCAACTTTCAAACAGCTCAACCCTACTATCTAACCGCCACGTTAGATGTCGTCAGGATAAGGGCCGTTGCGTTTCAATGCAATAACTAATACCGGCAGGAGACTGCAAGCAAATCTCCTGCCGTTATTATGAAAAACACCCGTTAAAAATTAATAGTCGTAGTCATCGCCACCCGGCATTGGGGGACCGGCCTTTTTTGGCTCGGGCAATTCAGTCACGGCTGCGTCGGTAGTCAGTAATAAACCGGCTATCGAAGCGGCGTTTTGTAGCGCCGTTCGCACCACTTTGGTCGGGTCAACTATCCCCGCGGCGGCCAGGTCCTCGAACTGGCCTGTCACGGCGTTGAATCCCTTGTTGCCTTTCGACTGCTCAACCTCCCCGGCAACGACGGCCCCTTCAACCCCTGCGTTCTCGGCAATTCGCCTTAGAGGTTCCTGTAGAGCCCGCCTTACGATTTTGACTCCGGTCAGTACATCCGGATCATCAGATGAAAAGCTGTCCAATACCTTCGATGCACGGACAAGAGCGACGCCACCACCAACCACGATTCCTTCCTGAGCGGCGGCTTTGGTTGCGTTCAACGCATCCTCGACTCGCATCTTGATTTCTTTCATTGCAATTTCCGTCGGGGCGCCAACCTTAACTACAGCAACACCGCCAGCGAGCTTTGCGAGTCGTTCCTGTAACTTCTCACGATCATAGTCAGAGGTCGTTTCCTCGATCTGCTTGCGAATTGTGGCCACTCGTCCCTGGATTGCTTTGCGGTCACCACCACCTTCGACAACAGTTGTGTTCTCTTTGTCGACGATTATTCTCTTTGCGGAACCAAGGTCAGTAACCGTTACATTTTCGAGTTTGATTCCGAGGTCCTCAGTAATAACTCGGCCGCCAGTCAGTACTGCGAGGTCTTCAAGTATCGCTTTCCGCCGGTCACCAAAAGCCGGAGCTTTCACTGCGCAAACTTTGATAGTGCCTCGCAACCGATTGACCACGAGTGTGGCCAACGCGTCGCCTTCAACATCTTCAGCAATGATCAGGAGAGGCTTGCCTGCTCCAACTGTCTGTTCGAGTATCGGTAGAAGATCGCGCATGGCAGAGATCTTCTTTTCGTGAAGTAGAATCAACGGCTCGTCGAGAACAGCTTCCATTCGATCCGGGTTTGTCACAAAGTAGGGAGACAAATAACCTCGGTCAAACTGCATTCCTTCGACAATTTCCAATTCGGTTAATAGCGTTTTTGATTCTTCAACTGTGACGACTCCATCTTTCCCTACTTGTTCCATGGCTTCGGAAATTAGTTTGCCGATGTGCTCGTCGTTATTCGCAGAAACAGTGGCAACTGCAGTTAACTCTTCTTTGCCGCGCACTTTCTTGGACATTCGTTCCAACTCAGCTACGACCTGGTCGGTAGCCAGCTGAATGCCTCGCTGAAGAGACATCGGGTTAGCTCCCGCAGCAACGTTCTTCACGCCTTCGCGGAAAATCGCCTGGGCCAGAACAGTAGCGGTTGTAGTTCCATCGCCGGCTTTATCGTTGGTCTTGACCGCCACTTCACGCACCATCTGGGCGCCCATGTTTTCGTACTTATTCTTCAGCTCGATTTCCTTGGCAACGGTTACACCATCTTTGGTAATCACTGGTGAACCAAACTTCTTACCAAGCACGACGTTTCTACCTTTTGGACCTAACGTCACTCGAACGGCATTTGCCAGGGTATCGACCCCTTGTAACATCGCGTTGCGAGCTTCTTCTCTAAATTTCAATTCTTTTGCAGGCACTCTTCTGTTCTCCTTATCAACGATCGAAAAACTACTGTTCTGATGCAATCTTGGCTTGGCTTGAGGAGCGTCCAACTTTTACTCGAGCTGGTCTCAAGAGGCGGTCACCCAACTTGAAGCCGCGCGAGTATTCGTCAATGACTTTGTTGTCCAACTCAGGCGGAGCATCACCCGTTTCAACAGCTTCATGTAGTTCAGGATTGAATTCTTCACCAATTGAATTCATCGACTCAACTCCGGCATTGGTAAGCGCATTCTGAAAACTTACGGCGATTCTCTTGACCCCTTCTAAAATGCTCTCACGCGAGGCGCCTTCGCCAGCCGCTCCAATAGCGCGAGTCAGGTCGTCCATCACCGGCAGTAACGCACTTATGAATCTGGCCTTTTCGCCGGCCGCTCGTTCATCAGCCGCTTTGTTCAGTCGCTGCCGTGTCTCGTCTGTCTCGCGTTGCAGCTGTTGTCGCAGCTGTTCAAATCTTTGTTGCACTTCCTGGACCTGACGCTCGGCTGCCTGGGTACGAAGCTCAAGCTCTTCAACGTAGGTAGGCTTGAGATTTGGTTGCGTCTCTCCTGTGCTTTGCTCAACGTCGTCGCTATCGAGATAGACTCGCCGACGATCGGTCACACGAACCTCATTAGCGTGCTCGCTATCCTGTCTCAAAGTCTGTTGCTCCTTCTTATTCATGGACGTCCCCCTGGTGCTCGGTTAACGTTTTAGGAAATCTTTATTTCCACCTTTTGGGGCTTCTGTTCTTTTCGTTTTGGAAGCCTGACGGATAAAACGCCGTCTTTATATTCTGCCCCGATCAGGTTCTGGTCAACCGCGGAGGGAATAGTAAAGGTTCGAACAAATTTACCTGCTGGTCTTTCGCTTCGTCTGCTTTTTTCAGACTCAATGTTTCGGACGCCCTTAATGATCAGCCGATTGTCGGCCAGCTCAATCTCAAGTGCGTTTCGCGCTACACCCGGTAAGTCGATCGCAATTGAATAAGTGTCCAATGTCTCGTAGATGTCGGAAGCAGGAACCCAGTCAGCGTGTTCAAACTCGTCTGAAGTGTCTGCTTCACCATGGGATCTTCTTTTCGTGGCGTCCTCGAAGAGCCGATTCATCCGATCCTGTAACGTTATTAAATCCTGCAAAGGATTCCAGTTTTGCGACATGTTTCCTCTCAACCTTAAGCACTAGCGGCGGCGGCCTCAGTTTTGAACTCCATGTCATCGCCGTTCGCTGATATCTTTATTGCCTGGCCTGGTCCAATTTCACCTTGTAGCAGCTTTACTGCGAGCGGGTTTTGAATTAAGGATTGGATCGCGCGCTTCAGCGGACGTGCGCCGTAGCTGGGATCGTAGCCCTCACGCATCAGTAAATGGCGGGCAGAATCGTCGAGCACAAGCTTAATGTTTCTTTCTGCCAGCATCGTGCGTAGTCGTTCGAGTTGTACGTCGATGATCTTACCGATCTGCTCCTGTGACAGTTGATGGAAGATCACGACATCATCGATGCGATTCAAAAACTCAGGCTTGAAATGGAGCCGCAGTTCCTGAAGCACCGCCTCGCGGACTTGGTTTTCATCGCCCTCAGCAGCCTGAATCTCGCGAGAGCCAAGATTCGACGTCATGATTAAAACGGTATTCTTAAAGTCAACGGTGCGACCTTTAGAATCAGTCAGGCGTCCATCATCCAGTATTTGCAACAGTACGTTGAAAACATCTGGATGTGCTTTCTCGATCTCATCAAAAAGAACCACGGAATACGGTCGTCTGCGGATAGCCTCGGTCAGCTGACCACCTTCCTCGAAACCTACATATCCTGGAGGCGCGCCTATCATGCGAGCAACAGCGTGTTTCTCCATGTACTCAGACATGTCGAGCCGGATCATGGCTCGCTCGTCATCAAAGAGAAATTCCGCCAAGGCGCGGGCCGTTTCCGTCTTTCCTACGCCGGTTGGACCAAGGAAAATGAACGAGCCGATGGGCCGGTTTGGATCCTGCAATCCCGCTCGCGCCCTTCGCACCGCATCAGATACTGCCATCAACGCTTCCTGTTGCCCAATCACGCGTGCGCCCAGACGATCTTCCATCGTCACGAGCTTTTGTAACTCGCCTTCGAGCATCTTCGAAACTGGAATACCGGTCCATTTAGCTACGACTTGGGCGACGTCTTCCTCATCAACCTCTTCTTTCAGCATTACGCCGTCGCGCTGAAACGCTTCAAGCTTTTCCTGTTCTGCTTTAAGTTTTTGTTCGAGCTCGGGAATCCTGCCATACTGAATCTCAGAAGCACGGGCAAGATCACCGGCATTGCGGGCCTGGTCCAGCGCTAGTCGCAACTTCTCCAACTCAGCTTTCGCGGTGCGCATGTGCTCGATGGCCTCTTTTTCTGACTGCCACTTTGCTTTCATGCCCGAACTTTTCTCTTTAAGATCGGCGATGCGCTGTTCTATTTCGTGGAGACGAGCCTTTGATTTCGCATCCTCTTCGCGTTGCAAAGCTTGGCGCTCGATTTCAAGCTGAATAATTTCTCGTTCAAGCTGGTCAATATCCTGCGGCAACGAATCGATTTCGATTCGCAACCGAGAAGCGGCCTCATCGATCAGGTCGATGGCTTTATCAGGAAGAAAGCGATCGGTGATGTAGCGATTTGAAAGAGTCGCAGCGGCGACAATCGCTGAATCCTTAATGCGCACACCATGATGCACCTCGTAGCGCTCTTTCAGGCCGCGCAAAATTGCGATGGTGTCTTCTACGGTCGGTTCACCTACATACACCTGCTGAAAACGACGCTCTAAGGCGGCGTCCTTCTCAATATATTTCTTGTACTCGTTTAGCGTAGTCGCGCCAACACAACGAAGTTCACCGCGTGCGAGTGCGGGCTTCAACATATTGGAAGCGTCGATAGCACCTTCTGCAGCCCCAGCGCCCACCAGCGTGTGTAACTCGTCGATGAACAGAATAATTTGGCCCTGGGCGTTTTCAATCTCTTTCAAAACGGCTTTCAGGCGATCCTCAAACTCTCCGCGGTACTTCGCACCGGCTAACATCGACCCGAGATCAAGCGCCACTAACCGTTTGTTACGTAGCGTTTCTGGCACATCACCAGAGACAATACGTTGGGCCAAACCTTCAACAATCGCGGTCTTGCCAACTCCGGGCTCTCCAATTAGCACGGGATTATTTTTTGTACGACGGGAAAGAACTTGAATGGTGCGTCGAATTTCATCATCACGACCGATCACCGGATCGAGCTTGCCTTTGCGCGCTTGTTCAGTCAGGTCTCGAGCATACTTGGATAGTGCCTGATAGTTCTGCTCGGCATTTTGATCCGTAATTCGCGAGCCCCCACGCATTTGTTCGATGACTTTAAGGAGATCGTCTCGGTTGACGCCGTGTTGACGAAGAATCTTCCCTGATTCTCCATCCTTCTCTTCGACGATTGCCAGCAAGAGATGCTCGGTCGAGACAAACTCGTCCTGCATCTTGTCGGCCTGTTTTTGCGAGGCGGTAAAAATCTGACTCAGACGAGGGCTGAAATACTGCTGCCCGCCTTGCACTCTGGGAAAACGGGAGATTGCGGCCTGCGTGTCGTTGAGTATGACGGCAACGTTGGCGCCCAGTTTTCCAAGCACAGGCCTGACGATTCCCTCTGGCTGGTCGAGCATTACCGCCAGCAAGTGTTCCGGTTCAACCTGCTGGTTCTGGTTTCGTTCAGCTAATTCTATCGCCGCTTGAATTGCTTCTTGTCCGCGAAGCGTAAACTTATCTAATCGCATTACTTCACTTCCAGGTTTTAGGTCTTAAGCGAACGGGCTCGCTTTATGCATCCCAAACTGCAGCGAGCCCGCTCTTAATGCATGCCCCCCGTGTTACCTGCCGCCAGCTACCTCTTTTGCCTTGTCGCTTGTTTTTGTATCGATCGTCTTGGGCGCAGCGTCGGTTCCGCCCACCTCAATCCGACGTGACTTAGCCTCTTCGCGTTTCGGCAGCGTGACGCGAAGCACGCCATTGCTGTACTCCGCAGTTGCGCCTTCGCCCGAAACCGTTTGAGGCAAAGTGAATGAACGTGTGAACTGCCCATAAGACCGCTCGACCCTGTGATAGTTGTCAGTCTCGTCGGTCTTCTCAAAACGTCTCTCACCTCTAAGGGTGATGACATTGTTCTCGATTGATAAATCGAAGTCTTCCTTTTTCATGCCGGGAAGTTCGGCTTCAAGGACTATTTGGTCCTTGTTCTCGTAGATATCGACGCTGGGAGCCCAGGCTCCTCTTCCAATACCTTCGTCCCCAAAGGCGCGCGTCATATTGGTTGAGAACAGACGATTAACTTCCTCTTGTAAAGTGCGAAGGTCCCTAAACGGGTCGTATCGGAC
>DATIBX010000339.1:0-5745 GCA_035457105.1 Pyrinomonadaceae bacterium | reverse complement strand
GGAAAATCCCCAATCACTTATTGTTGCTGAGCTTATACACCCGCAGGTCACTTGTACCTTCATTGGAAATGTGTATCACACGGGAATGCTCCGCACAGAAGTTGAACCAATGCCTTCCAATCTTCCTGACCAAGTAGCTCGTAGCGGCTTGTGGAAAGTTATCATCTACGAGTGCGAGCGATTTGTAAGAACATGATTATTTCCGTGGCCGAGAAGTTAGCTGAAGAGTTGAACTATCAGTTTGGTCACAAGCGAAAAGGGAGAGGAGCCTAATGATGGCGTGGCTAGATTCGAAAGGGAAAACGCAAGAGCCTGCAAGGACTCAAAACTATTCGTTGTCCGAGTTACTAGTCAGACAAATTCAACACCATTGGTCCAAAGCGCCCTGGTATTCGGTCATTGAAATGTAGTCTTTGGCCATTTCGGCCTGCGGGAAGTGCAGCCGAACTGATTCAACTTTGTTACTCAGAGCAGTCTTCTTCATTCTACGAGCCGTCATGACTAATTTATTTTGGTTCGCTATTCTACTTTCCTTGTCATCCTTACGCCGGACGAAATAAGTTTCCGCCTAACTCCCCGATTTGGTGATGGTTCAGCTTTCGTTGATAGAAAAAATACGATCCGATTACCAACACCAGCCCAATAATCGAAAAGAGCCAATTGCCTGGACCATCGCCGACCGAAAGGTGAGAATAGAAAGCACCTACGAGGTCAAAAATCAGACCGGCATAAGCCCATTCTTTGAGTCTCGGAAATCGTGGAACCAACAGGGCGGCAACACCGAAGAGCTTTGCGACTCCTAAGAAAGGCAGTAGATAGTCCGGATAGCCTAAATGCGCTATGACTCCCTGTGCGCTAGGAACCTGTAACAAATCGGGAATTGCCGTCATCAACATGAATGCCCCTGCAAACGCGGTAAACACCCAGTAAGTAATACCAATCTTTTTCATTCGCTTAAGGACCTCCCTAACTTGAATCCAATCCCACGATGTAATTCCTCTGAATTAGATACCCGTGGGCCATCAAATTATTCCTCGATTTCTAATTCTTGGGCCACTCGAACATTTCCACCAAATTGGCGGTTCCACTTAAATCCGTTTATTGAGGCTTTTATTCCCATATATAAGAACAGAATTGGACAAGACATTCCCGAGAAATGTGTCGTGTCAACGCCAAGTGATATAAAGTGGGCATTCAGTTTTGCACACAAAAAGGTGCCGGAACATGCAGTTGAAGCAGTGGATGCAGTGCGAATTTTACTGAGCAATTTTGTGTTATTGATTTCATCGCTTTTGCATCTGTGTAAACCTCCAGAGTGAAACGACTGCTGGCATGCTGCATTAGTTCCTGGACCACCTTCACAGCCTCCAATTTCGCAATCAGCGTCGAAGAATAGGGGTGCCGGAATGTATCCCAGCCGATCTCTTTCCGCTAAACTCTCGTTATGATTCTCGGCCCCTGGCCCAGCCCGACAAGCGTACCCAAATGTCAATGTGAGTGCTCTCCCGCCGCGCCGAGTAGGAGAGTCAGGTGGAGAAGCTTTGGGTCTCTCACCAGCTTGTTCGCGAGGCGGAACGAGACGAGCACCACTAACTGGAGGCGGTGACGTCTCCTGATAGGGAGGGATAATCCGTGTAGCCTCTGCGGTCTCCTCCGTAGAAAGTTTGCTGATCCGGTTCATTGAGCGGAGCTCCAAGCTTTAGGCGTCGTGGCAAATCGGGATTGGCCAGGAAAGCGCGCCCGTAAGCGACAGCATCGGCGTGCTGTTTTTGTACTGCCTCTTTTCCTCGGCGTCCGTCATAACCGCCATTCACGACGTAAAAGCCCTTCCATAGTCCTCTCAAACGCTTCAACAAAACCCGATCAAACACATTGTTCTGCCGACCATCCTGAGCCGACTCGACCACATGCAAATAGCCAATTCTGTAACTGTTCAGCCGGTCGACTGCCACGCCAAAAGTCTCCGTCGGATTGCTGTCTTCCATATCATTAAAGGCTCCGGTTGGGGAAATTCGCACCCCAATACGATCTTTGTCCCATACTTCCAACACCTTTTCCGCTACCTCAGTCAGGAACCGAACACGGTTCGAAGCGCTGCCTCCATAGAGATCGCTTCGTTGATTCGATCCACTGCGAAGAAATTGATCGATCAAGTACCCATTGGCCGCATGAATCTCGACGCCATCGAACCCGGCTTCCTTCGCGTTAGCGGCAGCTGCTCGGTAGTCGGCTAACGTTTCTCGGATACCCGACAATGTCAAGGCGACTGGTTCCGACACTTGTGCCGGCCCCGATGCGATAAATGTATGGCTATTAGCACGAATTGCGGAGGGGGCTACCGGCAGCGAATTGTTAGGCAATAAGGATGAATGCGAAATCCTGCCGACATGCCACAACTGAAGAAATATTCGCCCGCCTTTTTTATGCACGGCATCCACAATGCGGCGCCAGGCTCTAACTTGTTGAGGAGAATGAATACCAGGAGTGTTGATGTATCCCTTCCCCATGGGGGAAATCTGCGTTGCCTCAGTGATGATTAGTCCTGCTGATGCTCGTTGCGCGTAGTAAGTCGCCGCTAGCTCGCCTTGCACGCCATCTGCGTTGGCGCGGTTCCGCGTAAGCGGTGCCATAAAGACGCGATTTGCCAGTACCAGTGATCCGAGTTGTACCGATTCGAAGAGACTCCTCATCTTGCGCTCCTGTTGATGGACTTAGCTGCGTCCGATACCACCGATCTCGAATCTCGAGCGAGATCCAGAAGTGTTTGGACTGACCATTGATCGTACGCATGCCTTCCGTAATGTGCGGCCTTGATGCGGCCGTCCGGCGCAAGCAGGAACTCGGCAGGCAGTCCTAACGGACCACCCGTTATCTTCAACCTGAAGTTACCGCGCCAGATGCTGGTTAAGGCGGCTCGGACTGCAGCCGCACTGACAACCTTCCACGATGACTCCACTCCGAACTGGCTGTAGTACTGTTTCTCGCGGTCACCGACCGCGTCAAAAGGGAGGTGGTTATGAAAAGCGGCTACATCCTCTTGCGAGGAATGAAAGAACAGAACTTCGTGTATCCCCGCCGCCTCAAGCTGAGCTATGCTCCGGCGAAACTCCGCTATGTGGGTATTGCAAATCGGGCATCCGGAAAAGCGACGGAACTGGAGGTGTGTATAGTTGGCGCCGGCAACTGGAATCGTTACGGGCGCGCCTTTTGATGTGGTGACTGTTAACTGACGAAAGACGTCTCCTGCCTTATATCTCATAAACTCAGTTCCCTTGTTTTCCCGTTTCAGCCTTCGGAGCGAAATGGCTGGTCGAGCTCGTTAGGAGAAAGGTGGTCTAAATAGTTGCTCATCGTTTTCAGGGCGATACCGATCAGAACTTCGAGTACCTGTTCTTTCCTGTATCCTGCTGCCAAGAAGTTCTCGATGGTTTGCGCACGCACGTGTCCACGTTCAGAAACGATCTCCTTCGTGAGCGTGACCAGCGCATTCAACTTCGGATCAGACAAGGGTTGGTTGGACCTCACAGCAAAGACAACCTCTGCAGGTGCATGCAGGAAGGCCTTCAATACGGTGCTGTGAGCGGCCGTGCAGTACTTACAGCTATTCTCGACGCTCGCGGCTAGCAAGACGATTTGGCGCTCTACCGCGCTTAGGCTCGCCTTCTCAAATACGCCTTCCAGACCCAGATACCCCTCAAGCAAGACAGGGGAATTCGCGAAGCTGGCATAGAGGTTCGGAATGAACTTGAAGGACCTTTGCACCCTTTGAAGAAGTGGTCGTGACCCTTCCGGTGCGGTTTCCAAGCCGAAAGGGCTGAATAGGTTGGCTTGAGTGCTCATAATCAAAAAGATCCCCTTTAATGCTTAGACAGACAGGTCTGTCTCAAAAAACATAAAATAGACAGACGAGTCTGTCTGTGTCAAGATAAACTTATGAGAGTAGCAGGAAAAGAGATTGAAGCGCGGACGAGAATTATGGACGTCGCGGATCACCTCTTCTACACAGACGGAGTACGCGCGACGGGGACCGAAAAAATCATGTCCTTCGCCAACGTAGCGAAAGCCACCTTCTACCGGCATTTCGAGAGCAAAGACGCGCTGGTGCTGGCCTACCTCGACAACCGGGATCGATTGTTTTGGGACTATCTCTTGGGCTCGCCTACCCCCAAAGATGTGCACGAGGCCCTAATCAGAATCGACCAGCTCGTGAACGGGCCCGAGGTCAGGGGTTGTCCCTTCCTACTTGTCGCATCGGAGTACCCGGACACTGCTCATCCTCTTCATCGCCGCGTGACTGAGCACAAAGACAAACTGCTGGCCTATTTCGCCAATCTGCTAAGACCACTCGAAATTGACAGAAAGGAAGCAGCTGCGAAGCTGCTCACCATTATCGATGGCGCACTCTGCGCCCGAATGGTCTTCGGAACAGCCAGAGAGGTTCCACTCCTGTCGTCTGCGGAGGCGATCCTAAGAGCTTTTCCCAAGTCGTAATCTGCTGAAGCTGTCCTTCCACGTCGACATATTCGATCGATGTCTCGACCTGGCTTATGAAATAGCCCCGTGCGTCCCGATAATGGACCAGAGCTTTGTGAGAGTTGATGTCGGCTCAAGTGGAGAGGCTGAAATCGGAGCGCTCATGGCAACACTCTCGACGAGATCAAAGTCCGCTGTTAACCGAATGCGCGCGGTTAGAGTGTTGTGAGGTCCGACATCGACAAGAAATGCTCCGAGCTATCTGAACAATGTTATATAGTGGGCACATAATTGGCACATAAGAATGTGTTGAAAGTGCAGTTGAAGCAGTGGATGCAGTGCGAATTTTTCCGAGGAAATTTAGTGCTTGTTGATTCTAAAAGAGTTGGCCCACCGTAGAGCTTGACACGGGAGGGGTCTGGGGCCTACCAATGCTTTCAATAACTTACAGGCACTCACCGCACTTTCCGTGGCATCACAAGACACCATTTGTCCCCTCGTTAACGATCTTCCTTGCTACGCATTACCTGCCCAACAGTTCAGTGGATCTCTGCGTTGCAGCCGGATCTTAGCTAGACCTTCGTCTGGAAGCATCATTTCAACGATACGCTCTTGCGCTTCTCGCTTAGCTCTTGCCTTCGCCTGCGGGTAAAACTCCAGTATGAAACGACCGCTCGCGTGGCGCATTAGTTCCTGGACCACCTTAAGATTTTCACCGTTTGCAATCAAGGTCGAGGAGTACGCGTGCCTGAATGTATGCCAGCCGATTCTTTACTTTATGCCAACACGAGCTGCAGCCCGACGAAGGATCTTCGACGAATTTAAGACGTTCGAGAGGGAACCGCGCAGTCTGACGAAACGATATGAGCCGGTATTTACTCGCCTAGCGGTCGTCAAGGTATCGCTTAGGCTGGCTATATATCAACCCGTAAAGCTCCCATCTTGGCCCGTCTCTGTCATCTTTGACGATGTGGAAAAAATGGGGTGAGTGCGCGTTCTTGCACTCGCATCCGCCACGTTCAGGAAGGTCATCAGCAACGTTCGTTCGTGACTTGGAGAAAATTGAGATCGACCGCAGCCTGGTACTAGATACTATCAATTCCAAGCCAGCTTGCTTCGCTCGGCCCAATACTGTTCAGCCGGTTCACTGATTATTGATAGTTCAGCCGCCGCTTCTTCATCCCAAACTAACTTCAACGCTTTCAGATTCGATTCGAGTTGATCCGTCGTCACAGCGCCGCTGAGCACAACATCAGCCCACGGCTGTGCGAG
>DATIBX010000338.1:0-6524 GCA_035457105.1 Pyrinomonadaceae bacterium | reverse complement strand
TCCAGCCGAACAGGTCGCGGCGGCTGCGTTTCGCTCATCTCGCTTGCCCCCCATGGAAAGTGCGGTTGATCACGTCCATTTGCTGCTCGCGAGTCAGCCGCACAAAGTTCACCGCGTAACCTGAGACGCGTATCGTTAGCTGCGGATACTTCTCCGGATGATCCATTGCGTCGATCAACGTGTCGCGGTTCAAAACGTTTACATTCATGTGAAACCCGGTCGAGGTGAAGAAAGCGTCGAGCATGCCCCTGAGATTGCCAACCTGATCCGCAGCAATTCTTCCGAGACCTTCGGGAACTAAGGTGGAGGTTAATGAAATGCCGTCAGCAGCATCGCGGAAAGGAATCTTTGCAACCGACGCAGCGGAGGCGTGAATGCCGTGCGAATCGCGGCCGTGCATCGGATTCGCACCGGGTGCAAAAGGCTCTCCCAGACGTCTGCCGTCAGGCGTGTTACCGGTGCTCTTGCCATATACAACATTCGAGGTGATTGTGAGGACTGATTGAGTGTGTAAAGCGCCACGATAAGTCGGATGCTTTCTCAACTTGCTCATGAAAGTAGTGACGAGCCACGAAGCAAATTGGTCGACACGATTGTCGTTGTTGCCGAATTTTGGGAAGTCACCTTCTACTTGATAGTCAGTAACCAGACCTCTCTCATCGCGGATGACGCGAACTTTGGCATAACGGATTGCCGATAGACTGTCGGCAACTACTGACAAACCAGCGATACCGAACGCCATGGTTCTGATTAGTGGATAGTCGTGCAACGCCATCTCGAGTCGCTCGTAGGCATACTTATCATGCATGTAATGAATAACGTTCATCGCATTGACGTAAACACCAGCCAGCCACTCCATCATTCTTTCGTACTTCGTTCTTACATCATCGAAATCAAGATATTCTCCCTCGACGCTGTCGGCCTTAGGTCCAACCCGTTCGCCGGTGATCTCGTCTCTGCCGCCATTAATTGCGTAAAGCAAACATTTGGCCAGATTCGCCCGGGCGCCAAAAAACTGCATCTGTTTGCCGGTGATCATCGGTGAGACACAACACGCGATTGATCCGTCGTCACCGAGACTACGACGCATGATCTCGTCGCTTTCGAATTGAATGGAGCTGGTGTCAATCGCGACCTTCGTGACGAAACTGCGAAACCCGTCAGGCAGGCGCCCTGAGTACCAGATCGTTAGATTCGGTTCCGGGGCCGGACCAAGGTTGTAAAGCGTTTGCAAGTAACGGAAACTCGTTTTAGTCACGAGTGACCGGCCATCATCTCCAATCCCGGCAATCGATTCGGTGATCCAGGTGGGATCGCCCGCGAAGAGCTCGTCGTATTCGGGAGTGCGCAGAAAACGAACGATGCGAAGTTTGATGACGAAGTCATCGATGATCTCCTGCGCTTGAACTTCGGTTAAGACTCCCGACTTCAAATCGCGTTGGAAGTAGATGTCCAGAAAAGTTGAAGTGCGACCCAGCGACATCGCCGCGCCATTCTGTTCCTTCACCGCACCCAAGTAACCGAAGTAGAGCCACTGTACTGCCTCGCGCGCGTTGCTCGCCGGCTTCGAGATGTCGAATCCATAGCTTGTGGCCATCTGTTGCAACTCTTTCAGCGCGCGAATCTGTTCGCTGAGCTCTTCGCGATCGCGAATAACCTCCCCGGTTGACATAGCTGTATCGAGGCCGCGTTTTTCTACTTGCTTGTGCTCGATTAAGCGAGTAACTCCGTAAAGTGCAACACGCCGGTAATCACCGATAATGCGACCTCGACCGTAAGCATCAGGAAGTCCCGTGAGAATATGAGAACTGCGACAGCGCCGGATGTCCGGGGTATAAGCATCGAAGACGCCCTCGTTATGTGTCTTTCGATATTTTGTGAAGGCTTCAACTACGTGAGGGTCGGGTTCATATCCGTAAGTCTTCAAGGCCGTTAGTACCATCCGTAATCCGCCATTGGGCATGATGGCTCTCTTTAATGGCGCTTCAGTCTGCAGTCCAACAATAACTTCATTATCGCGATCGATATAGCCTGGTCCATGAGCGGTGATGGAGCTCGGGATCTGCGAAATATCGAGGACACCTTTTCGTCTCTCTTCGACAAAGAGCTGATTCAGTTGGTCCCAGATCTTCTTAGTACGATCAGTCGCTGGAGCAAGGAACGACTCGTCGCCTTCGTATTGCTCGTAGTTCTGTTGAATGAAGTCGCGTACATTAATCTCGCTTTGCCATAGACCAATGTTGAATCCTGCCCATCGAGGTTCAGACTCGTTTGTAACTTCCTTAACTGCAGTGGTTGCCATCGTAATTCTCCCTGCCACCGATCTTTATGCAGCTGCTTTCGCGAGTCCCAACAGTGAACCTGTATGTCGCGCGATCATTAGCTCTTCGTTTGTCGGAATAACCCAGACCGACACCTTGCTTTTGGCAGCGGAGATCTTGGGAATGCGATTGGCGTTGGCCCCTTCATCGAGCTCGATGCCCAGCCACATGCACGCCTCACAGATTCGTTGACGGATCTCCGGAGAGTTCTCGCCAATGCCGGCAGTAAACACGAGGCCGTCGACTCCACCGAGCACCGCAGTGAGTGCGCCAATCTCCTTGACTGCGCGATAGACGAAGTAATCCACCGCCAGGCGAGCCTCAGGTTCAGGTCGCCCAAGCAAGTCGCGCATGTCGTTGCTGATTCCGGAGATTCCGAGGAGGCCGGATTTCTTGTACAGGAGTGTTTCTACTTCCTTCGTCGAGAGGTTCAACCCCTGGAAGAGATGCAGCACAACCCCCGGATCAATGGCGCCAGGCCGCGTGCCCATACATAGACCATCAAGGGCGGTGAAACCGAGAGTACTGTCGACGCTCTTTCCATCTCTTAAAGCGCACAAACTCGCGCCACTTCCGAGGTGCGCGACAATGACGCGGCCCGAGGCGATCTCCGGAGCCATTTGCGGCAATACGGAAGCAATGTATTCGTATGACAGTCCATGAAAGCCGTATCTCTGCAAGCCCGCCTGACGCAGTTCCAGCGGGAGTGGAATGAGTTCAACAATTGCGGACTGTCCCCGATGAAAGCTGGTGTCGAAGCAAGCGACCTGCGGCACGCCCGGCAACCGTTCGAAGGCGGCCTCAATGGCAGCCAGGTTGTAAGGTTGATGAAGCGGTGCCAGAGGGATAAATTCAGATAACTCGGAGAGGACTTGCTGGTTCAATATTGTTGGGCCTTTGAAGCGAGAGCCTCCATGGACCACCCGGTGGCCCACACCCAACACGCGCGATCCACCATACTTAGACCGTAGCCAGGCCGCGAGAGCATCGACCGCGTCCCGACCGTCTTGAACCGCAGCGTCCAGTTTCTGTTTTGCCAGGCTTTCACCGTTAGCGTCTTTGACAGATAAACTGGGAGCCGTGCCGATGCCTTCGATCTGGCCGCGTGCCTCCAGTCGCCAACCTTCACCTACAGGCCGTTGGAATACACAGAACTTCAGACTCGATGAGCCGGCGTTTAGTACAAGTGCATAGTCATCCATTGCAAAGATCTCCTCACTACGGAGAGCCGAAGTCACCGCAGCATTGAAACCGAGTGCTGCTGAAACATTCTCCGGAAGGTCTCGCGTTCGTAAGCAGCTGGATTGGGAATTCTTTGGAAGCTCATGTTGCCCCTCATCTCATCAAGAGAGTTCCACTCGTTCTCATGCATCCATGCTTCGACTTCAGTTCGGAGCGCTCGTAAGTGGCGTGGACCATTTAGCATCAGAGATGAAACCAGCTGAAGGACGTGAGCTCCCGCCATCGTTCCCTTGATCACATCAAGCGCGGTATGAACTCCGCCGGTAATTCCAAGGGATGCCTTGACGCGTCCTGCCAGAAGCGCCGTTCCCCGAAGGCGTAGATCCAGATCCGACGAGGTCGAAAGTTCCAACCTGCGCACAACCTCGAGTTCAAGCACATCAATATCGATCTTGTGAAAGCGCGTGAAGAGCACTAACGCATCCGCTCCCGCCACATCAAGTTGCATCGCAAAGTTCGCAAAAGACGTGAACATCGCTGAAAACTTAACGGCTACAGGAATGCGCAGATCACGCTTTACGTCTGTGACCATCTGCACCATTTGACGCTCAACCTCCGCTGAATTGGTTTCCGGATCACTGGCGGAGTGATAGAGGTGGAGTTCGACTGCATCAGCGCCAGCCTCTTCCATTAGTCGAGCGTAAGATATCCAGCCGCCTGGTGTGCATCCATTTAGCGAAGCGATCACGGGCACATGAACGGCTCCCTTGACGCGGCGCAAGTGCTCGAGATACTCATCGGGCCCGGGAGGTGATTCTGGATCCGGAGAGTAACTTGTTGCCTCCGCAAATGAGTCACCGTGCGTTTCAGAAGAAAAGAATGCAGACATTTGCTCGCCCGTAATCTCCTCTTCATAGAGTGAGCGCAGGACAAAAGCTGCGGCCCCTTCATCTTCAAGTTTTCTAACCACATCCAGGTCGTCACTCAGCGGACTCGCTCCCACGACTAGCGGGTGCGACAAATGAAGCCCCATGTAAGTCGTTGCGAGATTCATTTGTCCTCCTTTTCACCATTCCCAACTTCATCACTGACTTCCTTGAAGGGGACCGAGATGCCAGCCAGTTGCTGATAAACGGCGTAACGTCTTTCCGCCTGCGCTTGAGCTTCTCTAAGAAAATGTTTGTAGCGAGCGGGATCTGCACGCTCAATCATTCGAAAGCGCGACTCGTTCCGCATGTAATCGGCGACTCTGGCTTTCGGTGGGCCGTAATCAAGGTTGAGCGGAGGTTCGCCTTTCACCAGTCGCCGAGGGTCGAATCGATAGAGTGGCCAAACTCCGGAGTCAACGGCGAGCTTTTGTTGCGCTGCGCCCTGGGCCATGTCGTAACCGTGAGCTATGCAGTGACTATACGCAATGATCAATGATGGACCGTGATAAGCCTCGGCCTCGAGGAAGGCCTGAGTTGTTTGGACCATCTTTGCACCCATTGCGACACGTGCGACATACACATGCCCATACATGTTGGCCAGCAGTCCAAGATCTTTCTTTCCGACTGCTTTTCCGGAGGATGCAAATTTAGCAGCGGCACCTAGCGGGGTCGCTTTAGATTGTTGGCCCCCGGTGTTTGAGTAGACCTCAGTATCGAGTACGAGCACGTTGACATCCCGTCGATTTGCGAGAACGTGATCGAGCCCACCATATCCAATGTCGTAGGCCCATCCATCACCGCCTACCAACCAAACGCTCTTCTTGACGAGATAGTCGGCCAGCGTCTCGAGCCGTCGCGCATCTAGTGATTGAAGCGCAGCCAGCTTTTTGCGGAGTACTCTTACCCGCTCACGCTGAGCTGTAATCCCCGCCTCGGTCTCCTGATTAGCGTCGAGTAATTCAGTAGACAGCCCCTCACCTATGTCATTTGCGAGTTGTTTTACGAGACCTCTAACGGCTGCCAGATGAGCGTCGATTGCCAGACGAAAGCCGAACCCAAACTCAGCGTTGTCTTCGAACAACGAGTTGGACCATGCCGGGCCTCTTCCATCGCGATTTGTGGTATATGGCGTCGTAGGAAGATTGCCGCCATAGATCGACGAGCATCCGGTAGCGTTTGCGATGAGTAACCGATCACCGAACAGCTGGGTTAGGAGTTTTAGATAAGGAGTTTCACCGCAGCCTGAGCAAGCGCCGGAGTATTCAAACAAAGGCTCGAGAAACTGTGAACCTTTGTGGTCGAGTCTGATGACGTCGCCGCGCTCAAGTTCCGGTAGATTGAGGAAGAAGTCATAGTTGGACCGTTCGGAATCGCGCAACGGCGCCTGCGACTCCATATTGATGGCCTTGTGCTTTGGATTGGTCCTGTCTTTGGCCGGACATACATTCACACAGAGATTGCAACCTGTGCAGTCTTCAGGCGCCACCTGAATCGTATACATCTTTCCTTTGTATTCAGGACTTCTATATGGCGTTGATTTGAATGTCGATGGCGAACCAGCGAGTGCGGGTTCGTCGTAAACTTTGGCGCGGATAGCCGCATGGGGACACACTAGTGCGCACTGATTGCACTGGATACAAACTCTAGTGTCCCAAACCGGAATCTCGAGAGCAAGATTTCGTTTCTCCCACTTGGCTGTTCCCACGGGCCATGTGCCATCGACAGGAAAAGCGCTTACAGGAAGAAGGTCACCCTTTCCGGCCATCATTACTGCGCTGATTTTCTGAACAAAATCCGGTGCTCGCTCAGAGACTAGTGGCGGCCGCGATCGCGTAGCGCTGGCTGTGTCCGGGACTGAGATCTCGTGAAGTTCAGCAAGTGCCAGGTCAACGACTTCGCAGTTGCGTCGAACTACTTCCGGACCACGTTTGCCGTAGGTTTTCTCGATGGATTTCTTGATGTGAGCGATCGCCTCATCGCGTGGAAGGATTCCGGATATACCGAAGAAGCAGGTCTGCATTATGGTGTTAATGCGACCGCCCATTCCGACCTGCTTCGCCAGCGCATATGCATCGATCACAAAGAAGCGAAT
>DATIBX010000337.1:0-17177 GCA_035457105.1 Pyrinomonadaceae bacterium | reverse complement strand
CCTGTCACATGCCGAAGATCTTTTGCTTCTGGCAATCACTCGAAGCAAGGAGATCGGCATCGATATTGAGCGGCTGAGTGAGGGATCAGCCGATACTGAAATAGGCAGGCGATACTTCTCTGTGGGTGAGTTTGCTGCGTTCAGCTCTCTCCCAGGAGATCAGATGGCAAAAGTCTTTTCCAGGTTTTGGACGCGGAAAGAGGCTTACCTTAAAGCGAAAGGAGAAAGTCTTGCCGCGCCGTTGGACCACTCCTTCGCAACAGGGGAACAAGTACCTGTTCAGACAGCTTTCTCAGAAGAGTCCGCCGAATGGTGCCTGGAAGAACTACATCCGGGCCCGGGTTTCGTTGCGGCTCTCGCTGTTCAGGGCCCAGCCGTCCTAATCAGGCGTTGGCAATGGTCACTTGACCTGGAAGAGACGAAAGGATCATTCAAAGTTAAGAAAGCAACAGCAGGGTAGGGAATTGTTCCCCACCCTGCTGAGACTTGATTGGATTGTTCGTCCCATCAAGCTAACGGCCTGACACGGCCGACAGCCAGAGTTGTTACTTCTTTAAAAGGACAAAGACGCCAAACTCCTTGCTGCTATGGGTGAAGGCCGAGCGTCCAGATGGAACTGAAACCGGCGTGGCCATCGAGGTTCCGGTCATCGGAACAGTCAAAGATCCCCCGCTGTATGAACCAGACAAGACTGGCGGTCCAAAGAAGTTCTGAGCATCACGTAGTTCATAGTTATCTCCGACCGACAAGACGTTTGAGACATTAACGAGAACAGAACTCAAGTTCTGCCAGTTGAAGATTGTGATGTTCGCTCGACCAGCTTCATATGGATTTGGATTTACGAACACCTGATTTGAACTTGGAGTACTCGCCGTATAGGTATTCGACGGAAAGGTGCTCGACGAAAAATTGATTTGATTTCCGTAAAGGAAATTGCCGTTGAAGGTCGTGCCAGTATTCAACGTATTCATTGCAACGGTGCCCTTCATGAAATAGTTATTGGTAACCATTGCATTACTGGTACCACCGAAGCAACAGAAGCCACCGAGATCGAACACCCCATCGTCGACCGAAGTGCCATAGTTGTAGTTATTCGTATAGACAAAGTTCTGAGCCTTCCCGCTACCACCAATCAACGTCCAGTTACCGACACGATTATTGAACGATGTGTTGTGCTTAAAGGTAAAGTCGTTCAAGTAACCAGATGAGCCGGAGTAGAGATGAATCGGATAGTTGCCGTAGTTGTTCAGAAAGATATTGTCCTGCACGAGCTTTGTTGAGCCGGTCACGTTGTGGGAATAAAACCCATACGCATAATTGTTTCCAGCGTTTGGAGTGCGACCGTTATAGTAGGTCACGTTTCCGGTGATTTCTGCGTTGGTCCAATCCTGAAACGCGGAAATACCGTTTCCTGTGTTGTCGTGAATAATACAGTTGATGATCTTGATACCGGAGGCACTGCCGTTCGCCACCCCAGCGGTGTCATCCATGGTGTCTTCGTTAGGATAGGAATTGGTCACCTCGAGACCCCAGTACCAGGCGTAACCGCCGGCGATTTGCAGAGCGAATCCCGAAGCCCCACCCCGGTCAATTATAGCCCGCTCATTATTGTAGTTGCGGACTATGATTGGCTTGGTACTTGTACCCGTTAAGGTCGAAACAAAGGCCCCCGTATAGGTTCCGCCACGGAGCCAGACTGTAGACCCGGGAAGCACTACAGAAGGTTGACTAAGCGCAGTCGCCAAGTCCCACGGCTGCGTGATTGACCCGGTACCACCCGAAGTTCCGTTGGGCGCAACATAGAAGTTTCCCGTAGGAGTCGGAGTTGGTGATGGCGTCGGGGTCGGAGTCGCCGTAGGAGTCGGAGTCGGAGTTGGAGTCGGAGTTGGAGTCGCCGTAGGAGTTGGGGTTGGTGTCGGTGTCGGCGTAGGTGTTGGCGACGAGATAGCGACCTGTATTGATATCGTTAGAGCTACACCTTGCGTTCCACCCAGGTTTGCTTGTGTATACGGCGTGGCTGTTAATTGATGCGAACCTGCTCCAAGCTGTGACAACGCAAATGGATTAGTAGTGTAAGGCGCACCACCCTCCACATGATCGTCGATGGGTACCAACTGCATACGGACGCTTCCTACTGTTGATGGGTTCGTTAATGCGTAAATTACAAGCGGTTCCGGCATGGTTCCACTGACGAGCTGCGTTCCGTTGACGAGTGGATAAACGTTGTTCACCGCATCGTGCAGCTCAAACCCAGTGACCGAAATTGTCGGAGTCGGCGTCGGCGTTGGAGTCGGCGTCGGCGTTGGAGTTGGAGTCGGAGTCGGAGTCGGCGTTGGAGTCGGAGTCGGCGTTGGAGTTGGTGTCGGAGTGGCGCTCACAACCTGAAACGATATGGACAAGGTAGTGCCCTGCATTCCGCGCCCGTTCGGCTTCGAATAAGCCGTCGCCGTCATTGGAGATGTACCTACACCAAGCTGCGACAATCGGAATTGATTGGTTTCATACGGCTTATTATTGTCGAAGTGATCGTCAATGGTCGCCAGCTTAACGCGAACACTGCCCACAGTGGCACTACCCGCAAGAGCATCGATTCGCAGTGGCTCGGGTTTACTTCCGACAACGATCTGGGATCCATTCGCTAGCGGATAGACATTGTTTGCTGCGTCACGTAACTGGAATCCTGTAATAGTAGGAACACTCTGTGCCGCTACTGCGGTCAATGAGCTGTCGGTTCCAATTGGTGCTGGAGTTGAATCGTCCGGAAGTCCAGTACCTACATATCCCATTCCTACTCGTGCGCGATTACTCTTTTTTCCGTTGGCTTGTAGGCTGACTAATACATCACCAACTGAAGCCATGTTTGGATCAACTTTAACAACCACCATACTCAAACCTGGATAACCGGGAACTTCAGAAATGTTTTCAACCGGCAGAGAGTAGTGTGTCTGTGTGTAGTCCTCAGCATCAACGGATAGCGATGAAGCATCCGTGTTGCTTACATTCATTGCAAATAATGAAATTCTTGTTTGACGATCGGCGGCAGATGGCCACGGAATCATTGATGTCGGATTAAACGGCTCGGCTTTGCAGGACACTGATTCGAGTGCAATGGCCCGAGTTGAATCACTGTCGGTAATTAGCAATGGTGCTGCTGATTCGGCTGAAGTGGCAGTAACAGCGCTAGAAGACAAGGACGCGCTCGAATTTCGTGGTCCATTGTTCAAGCTGTAGCGCCCAGACAGGGTTGAACCACTAGCCATCGCAATGGCACGCTGAAAGGCTATTACACTCGCGGGACTGTTCGCAGGAACAGTCTTTCGATTCTGTGGATTTGCATGATCACTGTTGACGATTTTGACGACTGGTGAGTGGACCGCTGCGCTCAACGGTTTTGCTGGTTGAGCGATACGGGTTGAAGAGTTTACCTGCCATACGTTTAAGGCTTTGCTGGCGGCAGCGATTCCGCAAGCGAGCAAAGAAATAATGACGACAATGGAGTAACGATAAAAAGACGAAGTAACAGTTTGTTTTGACCTAATGGATTTCACTGAACCTTTCCCTCAGTCGGCGTAGGTACCTGCCCCTCGCCTAGAAACTTGGTTTTGGAACACACGACCGATTGTTGGGACACACTTCAACCGCTCGGCCAAAGTGCCTCTTGTACATGGCCGTCTACTGCTCACACTTTGGATCTGAGCAAGATCCTGGAGGCGGGATAGGTCCTATTTGCTGGCACCTATGTTCCGCCTTTTACCCACGCTCTGAAGGGGACTAAATCACGTCGGGGCTTGATCGTTTGGTGAAGATTTTTTTCGTTGGCTAGAACAGCCCAACGGGCACGTGGGAATGTCGTGCAAAAAAACTCTAGCACGAAAATGTGACTATTGAAGCGCTATGTCGTGTAGAAGCAGTTTTAAGCGATGGAGTTTTCCGTCTCCTGTTCTTCGTATCAACCGCCAATTCCTTTATCTCTAGGCATTTGCAATGCTCTCAGAATCTCACCGCAACATTTGGGTGGACTTTTCCACAGGTGGGTAGCTAGTGCTGTTGAAAAAAATTCTACTGGCATCTGTTACGAAATAATTTCGGGTGACAAAGCCTTGGAAACGGACTCACAGCTTCCACCACTAGCTTGGTGGACTTTTCTGAGATTCCACCGGTTATCGGTATTGCACGAGATTGCATAAAAAGGCCGACCAGTAGTTGCTGTAAGGCGTGAATCGGACGTCCAATGACGGGTATCGGAGGATGAAGGAAATGGTTAATGAAAACGAAAAGACTCATAACCCGGAAGAACCGGTGCATATCATGACTATTGATTGTTGTGAGCACATCACCGCTATGATTCGAAACTCCAAATGTGCCCGACTTACTTCCGTCGACAGCAGAGGAAACGGCGACATCATCAATCGACATGACGCGATCGACTTCATCGTTATCGGTGCCCCAAATTATCCGGTGCGAAGACCCTTTATCAGTCAGATCCGCGAGGCGTACACCGATGTCCCGATCCTTATTCTTCGTCGAGTTGATGTTAAGGGGAGCGATGAAGAGATCATCCGCGGAGAGTTTGTGTTAAGCGATCAATGTCATAAGAATGACCTCGATCTGGTTAGCGCAGTGAGAAAAGTCTTACCCCTTAAACCGTGTGAGCATACGCACAAGGAATTTAACTTCGATACTGTGCGGAATGTCATGCGAATAATTGCTGACAACTACTCAGATCCTGCTCTCGATCTGGAGAAGGTGGCAAAGTCGTTACCGATTTCAGCGGCTCAGCTTTCACACATCCTTAATCAAGAGGTTGGTGTAAGTTTTCGCCATTTGTTACGTCACACGCGAATCGAAGAAGCCAAGCGGTTACTCGCCTCCCATCGCTACAGCGTGAAAGAGGTCGCCGTTAAAGTCGGATTCGCAGACAGCCATTACTTCTCCAGAACGTTCAAAGAATTGACGGGACAAAGCGCAAGTGAATATCGCTCGAGAGACGCAACCCTCACCGGGTAGCATAACGACTCCAGTCCCGTGCGAGAGACACAAAGGAAACCCTTCCTTGAACAGGTAAAATCCCGGACCTCAAAGCCTACAATCCTCACACCTCAGAATCCTTCATCTTCTTCCAAATCTATTTATTACCCGGCGAGCTAAAATAGGTTCTTCATTTTGGCTTACTCTGGAGAGCTCTGCACCTGAGAGTTCTGTCGAAACCAGATGCTTTTTTGGTAGCGATTATCTTTCTTCTTATTCGGTATCCGGGTTTAGAATTGAAAATGCTCGTTAGACGGTTTGAATGAGTTATTAAAGGTCCGAGATCACTGGGCTAAATCGACTCGGTGTCTGTGTTCAGGATTGGAAGGGGATTATGAAGACCTACCGGAAAGAAGTTACTGTTGAAGTACCAGAACGCCATGGCTTTCTCAATATCACCTCTAGAATCAACGAGTGTCTAAATGAGAGCGGGATTACCGAAGGGGTTGTGCTCATCAACCCTATGCACGTCACCTCATCGGTTTTCATTGACGACGAGGAGGAAGGACTCTACCGGCATTATGAAGCGTGGTTGGAGAAGCTTGCGCCTGTTTTATCCGTCGGCGAGTATAGCGACGAAGTTATTGGCGAAGACATTGTTGACGCACATATGAAGCGTCATCTGATGGGCCGTGAGGCAATGGTCGCTGTCACTGAGGGGCACCTGGATTTTGGTACGTGGGAGCAGATTATCTACGGTGAGTTTGATGGACAGCGTCGCAAACGGGTGCTTGTTAAAATTATCGGAGAATAAATCCAGATAACGTTGGGGGGTCACAAGCGCATGGCCAAAGCTGAAACATTACTGCCTCTTCGCATCACGGTTTTTGATCCGCCTGGAGGAGTTCTGTTCGCCCTGCAAAAGGGTAAATCAGAAGTCGTCACACCGTTGTTGGCAAATGGCGACGAGTTATCATTCGATTTTTCAGTCCGCGTGCAGGAACGCGTTGACGGTGCGCCCAACTTTCTCGGTCCTTTTGTTCAGGGACCACCGACTGCCAGATTTGTTTATATCAATTCCGGAACGATGGCCGGTCAACCAGCTTCAAGTTGGTCAAGACGCGCCAAGATTGGATTGACCGGAATCACTTGGGAACTCATCAAGAGTGTTACGAACAAAGGCGACGTACTGGAAGTAAAGATCAACGGTAGGACCAGGGACGGAGGACCAGTATGTGCCACTGTAAAACCGTTACCAGCTTGGACCATCACTAGAAAGTGAGCGTAGCCGATATTTCCGGCTACGCTCGGCTTCACTTTGGAGGCGCCGGCCCGGCGGCGCTTTGTTGGTCCCTCGATGTTCATGCGCAGGTTCTCAAATGGAGGTCACTTTCTCGGGAGACGATAAAAAGGCGCCGCCGGGCCGGCGCACTCCAAAATTCGCAATCCAGGAGCGATCCAAAATATTTTATCGTAGGCGTAGAAAAGGGTCGTTTTGCCTTTTTAGTAGGGTAGAAGCCGCTCGCAGCCGCGCTACTGCCCTGGGTGAAGGCCAAACAAAGGAGGGCATAGCTTGACGAAATCTAAACGTTTGGGACAGGTGTTATGTGTTGGCGTAATAGCGATCTCTATTTGGTCTGGGGTGGTCCAGGCAAGCGTGGTCCAGGCAACAATCGGTTCAACGCAACCTTCTTCACTAGTTACAAAATCAAAACCCAAGGCAAGCACGACAGGTGGCTTGACCGAAGAGTTTACCTTCTTGATCAAAGACTTCAAGATCGATCATCAGGGTGAGAATAACAATCTGAACATTACGATCCGTTACCGTTATAAAGCGCGCATTCCAAATTCAGAATATCCTGACTTTACCGGGGTCGCCAACGATATCGAAACGTTGCTCGCAAACTATCCCAATAGGACCGATTACTGGGAGATTCTCAATAAGCGAATCACGATGATGGTCCTTGAGAAATATCCGGCCATCATTGAGGTCACGAGCGAAGTCCAGGTATCGCCCTCGCCGAAAAATCATTACATTCGCTCTAGCATCGTCACACGCGACCGAACCTCAATGAGCAAGCGCACACCTCGTTAGTTAGTATTAATTCGTGTGGTTTCGTGGATCGTTCTTTGTGGGACGATAACCGACCCACGAAATCACACGAACTAACAGGAAGAAATTAAAGAGGCCCAACCTGGAACGGTTGGGCCTCTTTCTTATCATCATCGCGTTTTTAAGCGCGGTGAGTCTTAGTTCTGACCAAATCTCTCGCGATATTCGAGCGAAGTGATGAACGCCTTAACCATATCGGCATTAACGAAGTTGCCGTTGAAGTTGTTAAGTTTGGTCAGCCAGAAGTTGTAACCATCCAGATTGTTGTCTGGCGCAGCGTCCGGGTCTCTTCTTAGATAGCCGAAATACTGCATCAGCACAAACGCTGAGTTGAATTCCTTTGTCTGGAAAGCCGGGTCTTCGACCAACGCCCGCAACACGGAAGCTCGAGTCGCCGTGCCTTCCTGCAAAGCCGCCTTCAGGCTATTGCGATCAGCAGGGTTGCTGATTCCAGCATTGCTGAAAAGTGCATCCACGAACTGTGTATCATTCATTCCATCGTAGACGGTCTTGAACTCAGGACTGTTAACCCAGGCTTCTATGAAGGCTGAAATATTTGCTTCAAGAAGTTCTTCGGCTCCCGGGGCACCGATGATAACGCCTCTGCTGATTTCCTGAGTGTTACCTACGAACGCCCTGTAACGCGGCGCGTTACCGAACGAGGCTTTTTGCAAGAGATAGACCATGTAGCCGGTATGTTGAAACTCGGTTGACAGAAAGTACGCTGCCGAGACGTTGACTCGCTTGATATTGAGACAGTTCGCGGCAGAACCACAGCTCGTGATTTCATTGGTCCAGAAATTCAAACCAGATGGATCGGGCTCGCGGTTTAGGAAGTCGACATAATGCTGTCTGACAAAGAACGCCGCTTCATCCGCTGGATTCAGGATCGACGGAGCAAAATCATTGTCAGTTATCGTGACGCTGGCAGTTGACTGACTGCCATTGCTCACGCCTTGTGGATTGCTGAGACCGACGGTAAAGACCTCGTTGCCCTCCAGGTAATTGTCGTCAGTGATGAAGACAACGAAGGACTTGCTGGTCTGGCCCGCTGCAAAGCGCAAGGTACCGACCGCGGTCGTAAAGTCAGTTCTTTCCGAAGCTGTTCCGTCAAAAGTGCCATACTGAACTGAAGCAGCATTGGACACATCACCTGAGCGATTAACGGTGATTATTATGCTGCCAGCACCTTCGGCCACGTTGTAATTCGCTGCGCTGAACTGCACAGTATTGCCTGGCGTCGGACTTGGTGACGGCGACGGACTCGGAGTAGGCGTCGGCGTCGGGGACGGCGACGGGTTCGGAGTTGGTGTCGCAGTCGGGGACGGCGACGGATTCGGAGTAGGCGTCGGAGTCGGAGATGGCGACGGGCTCGGAGTAGGCGTCGGGGTCGGCGACGGCGACGGATCGGGAGTTGGTGTCGGCGACGGGGACGGCGATGGATCAGGACTTGGTGATGGCGATGGGTCTGGAGTTGGCGTTGGGGTTGGAGTTGGCGCGACCGAATCGTCGTCAACAATAGTCCCCTGACCCTGCGCGTCCGCCACAGTTGAGTTGGTTGGATTCGTCAGGTTTGCGAAGAACGTTTCATCACTCTCTACGTCCGTGTCTCCGTGGACTGTCACATCCACCTCATCGTCTGTTTCACCAGGAGCGAAAGTGATTACTCCTGTCAAACCGTCGTAGTCGTTGCCTGGATGTTCGGTGGCAGTTCCATCTGCGGTCGCAAAGTCGACGGTGACCGTTTTGCCGCTGGCAACAGACAACGTAACGGGCAAAGCAACGTCGACGGTTCCACTGTTACCTTCCACAGTACTCGCATCGCCGATTGATATCGTTGGCTCTGCGTCATCATTAAGGATAGTTCCACGGCCATCAGGATCGGCGAGACCCGCATTGACCGATTTTCTTAGATTGAGGAGGAAGGTTTCATCGTCTTCGTTTAAGGTTTCGCCACTAACTGGCACTGTAATGGTCTTAGTAGTTTCGCCCGGATTAAAAGCTAAGGTTCCAGACATGAGGGCATAGTCATCGGGCGACGTTGCGGTCTCATCGGCAGTCGAATAGTCAACCGTTACAGTTTGATCGCTTGGGGCAGAGAGGGTAAGTGTAAAAATTGCGTCAGTGGTTCCGCTGTTTCCTTCTCCGATGGATACATCATCGATGGAGATGGTTGGCGGAGGAGGTGCTGGCGAGCTAACTCTGGTCAAGACCACGTCATTGCCAGTGCCGCCCTGATAGCTGATGGTGAAGGCCAAACCGCCTAACGTCAGGTTAGCGCCTTCAGCAAGGCCGGCAAATGTTCCTACAACGACATCATTGCCATCGTTGTTGACGATGGTGAATGTGGTCCCGATGGGTGATTGGAAATTGGCCGAAGCGTCCAGCACACTACCACCGAGGTTCAGGCTGCCGTTGACATTTAGTTGTCGGTATCCAGAGCCTGCTGTAGTGCTGTTGAGATCGATAACAAGAGATGTGCTGGGATCGAGTACAACGTTACCGGTATTTAAGATGCCGGTAGCGGCCGACGTGCCCGGCTCAATCACTCCGCCTGTAGCATTGATTGCACCGACGCGACCATTGCCGCTTAAAGTTCCTCCGCTCAGGGCCACACTGCTATTGGGCTGAGACCCGGAGACGACGAGCGTACCGGCAACAACATTTGTAGATCCACTGTAAGAATTATTCGCTGAGAGCGTAAGAGTACCGGAGCCGTTCTTTGTAATTCCGCCGGCCCCACTAACCGCTGCAACGAATCGCGTATTTCCCGCTCCAGCAACAGTCAACAGATTCGAATTGAGATTGAGTGGACCATTAAAAGTTAGCGTGGTGCCGCTGTTGGCCGAATTGAATGTTTGATCCGCGCTAATTTGGATTGGCAGCGAGAGTGTGTTCGAGCCACTCGCGTTGGAGGTATTGATACCAGCAGCCAGGCTCACCGAGTTTTTCCGTAGGTTATAGTTGCTGCCTGAAAAGCTAAACGAGTTGAAGCTGGTCTGGTTAGGAAAGTTGTTTCTGATCGATCTACGCTTTGCGTCTGCAGGGAAAAACAGATCGTCACCGGCGACTGGTGCCACGTTACCTGACCAATTACCTGCGCTGCTTAAAGTCGTTGGTGGGTGTGCACCGGTCCACGTGAGTTGGGTTGCTGCATGAGCTACCTCAGACACCTTTAGACCGGACACAACCAAAGCGGCAAGTAAGACAAAAGAGACAAAACGGGCGAATCTTGATCTAGTTAAATTCGACATGGCACTCCAGGGAAACCTCCAACGATACTTGTTTGCTATAACGATCTCTTTTGTGGTCCAAAAGGGAAAGCTAAGTAGGAAACTGATGCGTCTTTTAACGCCTTGGACCACATCGAGCTGCAGTTGGTTGAGGCAAATCAACCTACGAAGCTCGCGTCACCACTTGGGCAATCAATGTGCCGCGCACAGGTTGGATATCCGCAACCAGGATTTACTTCGATATTTCTGCGCTTTTCAGAGGCTCACGTTCTTGACTGGTTGAGGGAAGAAGTTACAGGCAGCAGGGTGTGGTTAAGTTGTTAAAATGATTGATGTGATTCTCAATGACCGGGGCGTCAATCACTCAGACCGATTTCCTGGAGGAATTGATTTGATTGTGGTGTAATTTCGCCATTCTTGCGTCTCGCTCGGTGATGTTATTGAGTTTCAGGTCACATATTAATGGGCTTGTCAGGTCACCACCTGATCAGTAAACGCTCCGTTATAACGCCTTAGGAGGTTCATTATGCGCTCAAAAAAGTTTGTGATGATTATTGCGACCCTCACCATCGTCCTTTTCTGTGAGATGACGGTTTTGGCGCAGGGCGGGTGGGACGTGTGGTCCATCTACCTACGCGATGGTAGCCGGATTGATGCAGCTCCAGTCTGGTCGCTCGACAAAGAGGTTTTGAAGTACGGCATGAGCGGCGAGGTTGGCGAGGGAAAGCAACTGAAGCGTTCAGAGATTGTCTCGATGAGCCGGAATGTTTCGGCCCGCGCTTCTATGAAGACGGATTCAGCGGGGAATCCCCTGCCTGAGCTACCGCAGGGTGAAGTGAAAAAGGACCTCGCTATAATGAGTGACGGTCAGCAGATTTCCGGCACGGTGCTCATACGCGCTACTAAGAATGAGGCAGGCGAGATACAGCACTTCTCTCCAGTTTTGGTTCAGAATGGAGTAGAAACTGATTTAAGAAACGTTGAGCACATCAAACTCGCAAAGCCGAAACGGTCACCATAATTGGACCGTTTCAACCAGGTTTCGGGAAGTTTCGTAAGTCTTCCTTTCTCCCACCGCATATCGTGGCCGCCCTACTAATAAAGATAGGTAGGGTGTGTGCCGCCTCGGCTCTTCACCCTTCGCCCCCCTCTCCATCTGAAACCGTAAGTACCCACGCCGACAATGATTAAGCCGCAAAGCTGAAGGCATATTTTTTCTCCGTCCAGAAGCGGCACAGAACCTGCACTGAGGCGCGTCCTATGTTTATAGGGGCATCGTGTGATGAGCTCCTTTGTGAGCGGCAGGTGACTATCAGTGGGGCGGTACGAAGCGGAGCCTTACAAAATTGAGAACCCTGCGAAATGAAGTTTGGTGCAAGTGCCGACGCTGTGGTCGCGCGCTTTGGAGAGAATGTTTATGCGCTTTGTGTTTAGACCCTTCGCTGGTTCGTCAAATCTTTCTAGTGATCACTCTTGTCGATTCATCTTACGTCATCCACTTTCTTTGATAGCGCTGGCGTTGTTGGCCGTACTGTTGACTATTGCTCTCGCTGGTCCAAGCACGAGCCTCGCCGCTTCCAGGTTTATTCCAAAACAAGACTTCGGTACGGGTTCCAATCCACGAGCCATCGCGGTAGGTGATATAAACCTGGATGGCAAGCCCGATCTGGTCGTTCCAAATGTCAATTCCAACTCAGTATCAGTATTGCTGAGCACTATTTCGCCTGGCGCCGTGGACTCCAGTTTCTCTGGCAAACAGGATTTTGCGGTTGGTACTGGTCCTGTGTCCGTTGCTATCGGCGACCTGAATGGCGATGGAAAGCCTGATCTCGTCGTCGCAAACTTTAATTCCAACAATGTGTCAGTGCTGCTCAATAAAACGCTACCTGGTTCCACGACAGTCAACTTCGCAGCCAAACAAGATGTCGCCACCAGCCAGGGACCGATTTTTGTTACTACGGGTGATATTGATGGTGATGGCAAACTCGATCTGGCCGTAGCAGATCTTACGGTTAACTCGCTCTCATTACTGCTAAACACCACCGAGCCGGGGGCTGCCGCAATCAGCTTTGCAGCAAAGCAGGATTTCGACACTGGCGTTTCTCCACTTTCAGTGGCCCTGGGCGATTTAAATGGTGATGGAAAACTCGATCTGGCTGTTTCCAGCTTCAGTTTAAGTAGCATCTCCGTGCTGCTTAACACCACTTCGCCCGGGACTGTTACCTTGACGTTTTCCGATATCCAGGATTTTGCTACAGGTGACAGCGTCGCTTTTGTCGCCATTGGCGATCTGAATGGTGATGGCAAGCTCGATCTCGCCGTCGCAAATTTTTCGGTCGACACAGTGTCGGTGCTGTTCAATACGACTGCCACCGGCGCTTTGACCGCAAGCTTTGCCCCTGAGAAGGAATTTGCCACCGGCGTTGGTCCAATCTTCGTCACCGTTGGCGATATTGATAATGATGGTAAGTTGGATCTAGTGGTTGCGGATTTTAACTCCGCCGTTGTGTCGGTATTACTCAACAAGACTGTTACCGGACAGGCCACGCCCAGCTTTGCCGCAAAACAAGACTTTACTACCGGGGATGCTCCATTATTCGTTGGAGTGAACGATTTGAACGGCGATGGGAAGCTTGATCTGGCCGTTGCAAATCTTAACGTGAGTACCGTATCCGTATTGCTGAACAACACCGCGAGGGGGCCGGCAACTCCTGGTTTTGCTCTCAAACACGACGTCGTCACGGGACTTAATCCACGGTCCATTGCGGTGGGAGATCTGAACGGAGATGGAAAGCCCGACCTCGCAATCTCGAGTGTTAGCTCGAACAGCGTATCAGTGCTGCTAAATACGACCATTCCAGGCGCTAACGCCTCTTCGTTTACCGTCAAGAAAGATTTTGGTGTTGGCACAAACCCTGTATCTGTCGCCGCAATCGATATAAATAGGGACGGAAAGTTGGATCTGGTCGCCGCGAATATTAGTTCCAACACTGTGTCGGTGTTGCTAAATACGACTGCACCTGGTGCGACATCACCGAGCTTTGCTGTCAAACAAGACATTGCCACGAGCAATGGTCCACTGTCTGTTAGCGCAAACGATTTAAACGGAGACGGCAAGCTTGATCTGGTCGTCGTCAACCAGGTTTCGTCGGTCTCAGTATTCGTTAACAACACAGCTACAGCTGCGACGACGGTAGCTTTTGCCGCCAAACAGGATTTTCTCACAGGTGATGGTCCAAGGTTCGTCTCGGTGGGCGACCTCAACAATGACGGCAGACTTGATCTAGCGGTCGCGAATTCCAATTCCAATACGGTGGCTGTGTTACTAAACACGACCGGACCAGGAAACGCTGCGATTACTTTTGCGCCTCTTCATGATTTCCCGACTGGCGTCAGGCCACTTTCGATAGCAGTTGCCGACTTAAATGGAGATGGCAAACTCGATCTCGCAACGACTAACTTTGTTTCGAACACTGTTTCAGTCTTGCTCAACAGCGGTGTTCCTGGAGCTGCTACGCCAAGCTTCGCAACCAAGCAGGACTTCACTACGAATTTCAACCCGTCTTCAATAACGGTTGGAGATCTTAATGGGGATGGAAAACTCGATCTCGCGGTCGCTAATTCTCATTCCGACAACATCTCAGTATTTCAGAACGCTACTCTTCCAGGAGACAGAGTCCCGGCTTTTACCAAACAAGATTTTGCAACGGGTGACACTCCAATCTTCGTTACTAAGGGAGACTTCAACGGTGATGGCCGGTTTGATTTAGTCGCCGTGAACGTAGATCTCAACACCGCTTCTATATTGCTCAACGAACCTACTGTTGAGACGGCGGCCGGTTTCTCTTTGCAGCAAGGCGGCGCACGTCGTAGCGCTCAAATTGCCAGGGTCACTAATTACACCGGCGATGGTGTGTTGAGTCTGAGGGTTACTTCTGCTAATCCTGCAAATGGTGTAGCGATCTCAAATATCATTAACTCAGATGGCAACGTTACAGCGGACATTGTTGCAAGTTGTGGCGCGACAACTGCTACCTTTACTTTGGAAGCGGCTGATGGCAGTACAAAAGTTTCGAGCACTCTGTCGATCAATGTAACGGCCAACACGGCGCCGACTCTCACCTACCAAAATCAGAACGTAGGTGTCGGCAAATCTCTTCAGGTCAATCCGGGGACGGGGCCGTTGGACAATGGAACAGTTTCGATTGTCAAAAAGTCGAGTGGGACTTACACAGGCACAATCAGCGTCAATGCAACGACAGGGGTGGTTTCGTTTGATAATGCCGCGCCCGCCGGGGTACACACCATAACCATCCGTGCGACGGACAATTGCGGTGTTAGTACGGATGCCAGCTTCACGCTGACAGTGGGCAAAGAGAGTCAAGCAATTACGTTTGGTCCATTGCCAAACAAGAATGTTGGTGATCCGGATTTTGGGTTGATTGCGACCGCGAGTTCAGGATTACCCGTAACTTTTGTGGCAACCGGGCAGTGTTCCCTGGTTGGCAACAATGTGCACCTCACCGGAGCCGGGCTGTGTACCATCACCGCCTCGCAACTGGGTGACGCCAATTTCAGTCCCGCTCCAAATGTAGTGCAGAGCTTTAACATCACTAACCCCGCACTGATCTCCTTAAGCCAGGCGAACTACAATGCCAACGAGAACATAGGATTTGTCACGATAACTGTTAATCGCACTGGTGACTTATCGACAACAATTAAGGTCGACTACGCGACGGACGACACGGGGTCCTCTAACGTCTGCAGCAAACTCAACAGCGGTCTGGCTTCTGCGCGGTGCGACTTCGGTCTGACCTTGGGCACGCTGACATTTGCTCCAAACGAAACGCAAAAGACTTTTGTTATTCCGATCACTCAGGACTCGTTTACGGAAGGGCCAGAGACTTTTACGGTGAACCTTTTCAAACCGAAGTTTGGTGTAGGGTTTTTGCCGCCTTCAAGCGCAACTGTAACCATACGCGACTCGGTGTCCGCGGCACCCAACGCAAATGACGACACGCAGGCGTTTGTACGGCAGCAATATCGTGACTTCCTCAACCGAGACGCTGACCCGGCGGGCCTTGCATTCTGGAGCGGCGAGATCAATAACTGTACGCCGAAGCCCGATTGCACTGAGCCTCGACGTGTCAACGTTTCGGCAGCCTTTTTCCTTTCGAGGGAGTTTCAGGAGACCGGAAATTTAGTGCGCAGCGTTTACGTGGCAGCTTTGAATCGTAGGTTTACGGGCCAGTTGCCGGCATTTGATGAGTTTGAGCGCGACACTCAGGCGGTCCAACGCGGAGTTGTCATTGGCGAGCCGAATGCAGAGCAGATTCTTAGCGCGAATCGTGATGCGTTCCTTAGAGACTTCGTCACACGATCAGAGTTTCTCGACTTATATCCGACCGCAATCACTCCGGCGCAATATGTCGACGATCTCTGCCGCCACGCGGAGATTGTGCCGACGGCCGCTGAGCGAACTGCGGCTCTTGGAGAGTTTGGTGGTGCCCCAACAGCCTCCGATGATGGCGCACGCGGTCGTGCCTTATTCGATCTGATCCAAAACAAGGGATTTCGAGAGAGACAGGTGATCCCCAGCTTTGTGCAGATGCAGTATTTCGGATATTTGAGAAGAAACCCAAATGATCTACCTGACGTTGACTTTTCGGGCTTTGACTTCTGGGTAGGGAAGCTGGATCAGTTTGGTGGCAACTTCGTCGATGCCGAAATGGTCAAATCGTTCCTTGTCTCGGTCGAGTATCGCCAACGCTTTGGTCCATGATTGATTATTGTCCGTACCAACGCTATAGGGGCGGCACTCCGTGGCCGCCCCACTTTGATAGGTACACAAGGAAGATCGGATCATGACTATGAACATGAACTGCTAGCGCCTCATGAAACTCATATTTCTATACGGACTACCCGGTGTTGGTAAACTTACTATTGCCCGAGAGCTAGCCGAGCTTACTGGCTTCAGAGTCTTCCACAATCACCTCACGGTTGATCTCGTCCTATCAGTCTTTGAGTTCGGTAGCAAGCCGTTTGTCGAATTGAGAGAAGCAGTGTGGCTCGAAGTTTTTAAGCAGGCGGCGGCTGCTGATCTGAACGGTTTGATCTTCACTTTCGTGTTTGAACGCACAGTACGAGCCGGCTTCATTGAGAAGACCCAAAGTGTGATTGAATCTGCCGGCGGTGAGGTTCTCTTCGTCGAACTAACGTGTGCTACGGAAGAACTCGAGAAGCGAATCGAGCATCCCTCTCGGCAGAAATTTGGGAAGTTGAGTTCTGCCGTAATGTTTCGAGAGTTGCAAGCCTCGGGAGTTTTCGCGTGGCCGGCGCTACCGAAGAGTCACCTGGTGGTGGACACGACAAATCGTTCTGCCTCAGCTTCCGCCCGTTTGATCGCCACTGAGTTAGGTCTGAGTGTCGACCCTTAGCCCAATTGGCAAGGATCGCATCGGCGACACCACCGGCTTCAGCCGTGTGGTCCATCAATTTCAACCTAGCCCAACTGGCAAAGGGTCACACCGACGACACCACCGGCTTCAGCCGCGTGGAGTATTGAAGTTCAGCCTGGCCCAACCCGACAATATTAAAGCGGACACCACCGGCTTCAGCCGCGTGGTCCATCAATTTCAACCTAACCTGCGCCTCTGACGGACAGACGCCAGACACCACCGGCTTTAGCCGCGTGGTCCATCAATTTCAGCCTAACCGCAACCTCCGCACATGAGGTTTGTATTGGTCGATTAGGTTGAAACTGAGTGACCACGCTGCTAAAGCAGGTGGTATCTCTCCAAACATCGTCGTGCGCGAGGTGGGTTAGGTTGAAACTGATGTGGACCACGCTGCTAAAGCAGGTG
>DATIBX010000336.1:0-10107 GCA_035457105.1 Pyrinomonadaceae bacterium | reverse complement strand
TTTCCGATTGGAGACACTCGTTGATGTCCCTTCCCATCATCAGCAACAATGTCGCCTTTTCTCGCCTTGCTCGTCGGTTCACACTGCAGCAACTTGGAAATCTCATCGGGATCAAGTTCATCTCCGATGACACGCAAGGTAACTTTAGTCCGCTCGAGCGGACCTCCGACCGAGAACAACTGCGACTCGTTTTTTGCGAACTCCTTCTTAGTTGTATCGTCCATAGAGATGTAGGCGAGTTCGCCGCATGCCAGGTTCCGCTCTGATTCGTTAGTTTCGATCTTGGTATTCGGTTGCCGGCCTCAGCTGCGAGCGCGCTGTCAGGCCTCTAATCAACCTCCAGTATACGGCTCGACCCACAATATTTTGAACTTATTATTCTTGGGTTTTTACCAGCGTCAAGCCGAAGAAGAATTGACGTGTTAATAAGAATCACGCGCTCGCCCTTGGGCAAGCCAAAGTCTTGGTCGTCGACGGTTTCAACGATCGGTTTGAAGAAGTCGTCTTGCATCGCGTCGTTCATCGCCTTTTCATCGATGCGCAAAGGAGGCTTACCTTGAAGCTCTTGCCGAATAAGAGCGACCGCGTGTTCAAGTATGGCTGTAACGCATAATTACCCGACACTTGGCTAATAATTCTTTTAAGTCGGCAAGACCACCGCCGTCGGCCGCGGTGCTAAATCCAGATGACAAAGTGATTTCGGGTGTACCAACAGAAGGGCTGTAATTTAGAGAGCGCCGAAGGTGCCGTAGAAGGTAGCCAGGGGTGAAGCGCGAAGCGCGAAACCCCTGGATCCTCCAGTCGACAAGAACCGCGCTCCGAAGGAGCGACAGAAATTGGACCATGCTCGCTTGGGGCCTGCCTCTATTACTCTTTCCGCGTCCAACGCGCGAGGCCTGCGTCCTCAATGATAAAACGTTGTAGTCGGTTGTTCGGCTGTGACATTAATTACCCTTACGAGTTGGTTTGTCTTTCTTACCGGCACCATAATATCTCGGGTCAGGATAGTCGCAACAATCCACACAAATATCTTTGCCTCGTCTTACGAGAGAAATCTGAAACAACTGGCTGCCAACATAAAACTCAATTCGTCCTTCGCCTTCCACTCTGTCTCCCTGGGCAAACACGAATCGTTTAGACTCGACGTTCGGCCAACCCTCCTTGAAATAAGTGCGGACATTGTATAAACGACGCCGATTTAGCTCGACGGAGCTTTCACCGGTGCCAAGCCTTGCAACAATGAAGAGCCGCTCTTCGCTCGAGCGCAACATATTTGCGAGGTTATCGAATGCAGCAGCATTGACTTCGCACGCGCTGTGATTGCCCGGCACAACATAAGGTTCAAGGGCCTTGTCCTGGCCATTCACATGTCTGTCGAAGAGTATTAACAAAATGAGGAGCAATAGTTTCTTCATAGAAAGAATGCCCTGACCTTTACTGCGAGTTCCGCCAACTGTCCGCTATCGATGTGGATTATTGCCTGCACGCTCCAATCGTCTTCATACAATCCTGATTTGAGGTTTACACGCATCGCGACGTGTCCAAGATTATCGGAGGTACACGAAAGGCTAAAATCTCCTTGAACCGAACTCCATTCTTTCTTACCGATCCAGCCCTTCCATGCGCTCGCCAATTCTTCAAAGAACGCCACCAGATCATAAGGCTCAAAGAGATAGATCCGCGGGGATGGGGCTGCAATATCGCGATCCTGCAAACTGACGTTGATGTACTCAACTGGATGTACCCGGCCCGATGGTCTGGCCTCTGACAATCTCAACTTGCCCGCGCTGCCGGAAGACTTGATTGTCAGTTCTGAAATCAAAGTACCTCCCTAATTACTCACGCCAATTAGGAGGCTCTCGGAACACGTACTCGTTCTCACGTCGCTGTGCAGTTACATCGTTAATCGAGTTCGCATTATTTCCGCTGAAGAGCTGGTCGGGGCTGCGATTGTTGAAAGCCGGCGCCGATTTCCAGATGTAGATGTACCAGTAAATAGGCATCGCGATCGCACCACCCATCAATAGGACTATGGCCCAGAGCGCCTTCTTATCTTTCTCAACCCGTTCATTCTTGAAAACGTTGACTACATAAAAAACCAATAGCGCTAGGATCGTTAGCATCGTCAACAAATGCAACGGAAGAATCAGAGCGATCAGTGGGGGTGGTCCAGGCTGTCCAGTCACAGGCATAAAGAATTCTGTTGCAAAGACAACAACAAAAAACAGTACGACATAAGCAAACGGCCAGAGTGTCAGTACTCCCAGAAGCAGTTTTGTCAGTTGCTTCACGCTAAGTCCCTTCCAAAACCCATTAAGGATGACGCCGAGCAGCTATTTAGATTCTTCCGCAAAACAACCTCCGCAAATTACAGCTTCAACGTAATCGCTTGAACGACTCGCATACACAACGTTTTACCACTTCTAGAGGTGCGCTTTAATGAGGTTCGACCAATTCCAAGCGATCCGACTTTTCACTCTTCCTTAGCACCGAAGGTGCAGTAGAAGGTAGCCCGGGGTGAAGCAGGAGCGGCAGCGAGTGCGAACCCCGGGTTCGGTGCGTGAGCGAAAAGAGAGCTCTGGAAGAGCGACAGAAATCGGATCACTAGCTCCCGACGTCTCGATGTGTCGTCGATCACTGTTACCCTTGCATAAAGAACGATCCGCGAAACAACACGAATTGACACTAACGAAGTCGACGCAACCCCGTTGCGCTTCATCATCTCCACAACCTTAAGGCCAACAACGCACCTGACAATAAAAACCCCAAGATAAACCACTGAATGAAGAGGACAAATCCGTAGACAATTTCGCTACCACTATGCGGGTCACCCGCAACGATGGCAGTACAAATGACTGGGACAAAATTCATCGCCATCCACAAATTAGGAAGTGCTCCATGCCAGAGAAAATGTTCATGAAAAGGTGAACTATCTCCTAGAACCAGCCAATTCACTATAAGCGCGCCAAAAGCAATTAGACCTGAAAAGATCAGTCGGAACTTTGTTCTTTTAAGACTTGGAATCATTCCTACTCTTCATTGCAAGTTCGGAGCATGGCGAAGTTCCGAACGTTGCACTTTGGCCGCGAGTGAACTAACTCAAATTTGATTGCTACATGGCTGCCAACCGCTCCCTTTGCAAGCCCTTGTGCTTCACCCTGGAGGATACCAATTAAATGGTTCTCGAAAAACGATTCCTTCGTTTGTGAATCATGACGTTTCAAGACGTTCGTCATACGGCCTTCAGGTTTTCTCTAATACTGCGCCACAGAGTTTCTGCAACTGTAAGCGTATCCTCCGAGTCGAAGTAAATAGCCATTTGTACGTATCCACTTACACCGATAACGAAACCATACAGCGCCGCAACTCGTTCATCCGTCGAATCCTCCCGAAGCCGGTAGGCATAGCGGAGAAGACCATCTTCTTCTTCAAGAATTTCGTTGAAGGCATCAGACGACCGATCGGCCTGAATCCATGTGAGGCGCCCTTCAGCGTTTTCATTATTATCATTGGCCCAGACATTGATCCAGGTTGTGATTCCGGGACGCCACAAGACCAGGGACCCTTCCTCAATGCGTCGACGAAAGGGTTCTTGCAGAAAGATCGACCAATCATTGGTCATTCGATAATGACCTTCAACGAACGGAAAGTCGGTTGTCTTAGACATGTTGTCTTGCTCCAACAACAGGGGAGTCGTTTAATTCCAGTGGTTCCACCTTAAAACTACGACTCGCCCGCCCTCTCACGCTCAGTTCTTCTGGCATCAATCACTCTCAGGATTATCGTCAAGACATCTTCAACCTCTTGTCTTTTTTCAGCATGCGCTACTTTTATCGACTGAAGCAAAATACTGGACAGCTCTTGCTCAACAATCTTTTCTACTCTTCTTTTATATGAAATCATCATTTGCCTTCCTTAGACATAGCTCCAGTCAACACAAACTCCGTTCAGCTGAGCGAATTATTCCTTTTTGTTCTCTGCCTGACAAATACATGTCGACCTCAACCTAGCGGTGGAGAACCTAAGAATGGAGCCAACAAACTCTATGTTTTCATCGATCGCGCCCAACGAACAATCGGGCTCGTGGCAAATCCGCTGCAACCACTTGTTGTACTGCTGCGGACAAACGCACTAACCTTCAATCTTAATGGCAATTCCATAGATACAATTGTGCCCGACCCAACCATTGATTCCGCCACGATTGTTTCCAATCAGAAATCTTCCCGCACTAACAGCTTTAATTAGATGCAAGTAATCATTTCCCTTAACTCGAACCAGGACGATGTCGCCGACAGAGAGCTCCTCCGGTTTGCAGGGCGTAACTGTAACGAGATTTCCGTCATTGACCTTTCCTTTCATCGAATGACCGCGGGGACGAATCTGTACCGTTTCACCTTTTTTCAACTTTTCAATTGCGAACTTGGCCCAACTCATTTTTCATCTCTCAGAAGCGTGAATTTCTGTTTTAGATTAATGCACCTTTCCGCTGTCATCATTCAGAGCTCACCGCAAAGGTCGAAATGTGTTGAATATTCTCGAGACCGTCTCGGGCGAAGTTTTATCATTACTATCCTGAAAGATAAGAAAGTAGACTCGAGTTCTGCCGTTCACCCAAATCGCGCGTCCTTCGATACCAGCCTTGTCATAAACAAACTCGCGACCGTGAAAGCCGCCAATAGAGACATCTGACTGCTTTGAAAGATCCTTGTCATCGCCTCCGATAAACAACATATTCGAATTCACCGTCTTATCAAAGCCCCGATCACCTATCGCCTTGGAAAGGTGCAGGACGCCAAAAACGATTCCGACATCTGCCTGGGAAGCAGATCCTAAATTTGCGCTGTAAGAGTATGCCGACCTGACATTTTTGAAGAGTACGTCAGGACTGTCATCCTTGTTAGTGACGAGATTGGGGCGCGTCGGCAGCTCAATAACAAGACTCTTATCCGGGGGAGAGAATTTCTGCCAAGATTGAGAAAAAGCCGTAAACGGATCGAAAAATAGAAGACAGCAGAGCAGGCTCAAATTTGCAACCGGGTTTGAAATCATCTTCACTCAACGAGAAATGTCCAAGGATTGATCAGCCAACACTCGCCTCCGCTTCAAGCGCTTGTTCGACTGTGTCGCAACTAAATGCGCGCTCATGCAGCGCGGAGCCGAGCAACAAGCAAACCGATCAACCAAAGCCCAGCTGTTTGCACGACGAAGACTGCAACGACAAACTTGGACCAGGGAAAGTCCCAGTAGTCAGACAGCGAGCCGACGACAAATATGCCTGGCAAGTTTAGAAAGAAACTAATCAAAGCAAGCAGGCCACCATTTGGTCCAGCGTGCCCTATGCCAGCGACCGCGACCGGTGTCAGCGCCAGCGCTTCAACGATCGCGGAATAAATGAAATATCGGATCGGCATAAGACTGAAGCAACCCAACGCCGGCCCTTCAGCGGCGTGTGAATTCTCTACGCTTCGAGTTCAGCAACGACTGTCAGTTGCAAGGCTTCATTAGGCACAGTCAGCAGAAGTTATTTGTCCCCTGTCGCCGTAATTTGTGATTCGTTGCTCAAATGCATGTAAATCACACCCTTTTCTTGACCAACCCGCCGACAGTCAAGGAGGCCCTTAGCGAGCACGGACTTCCCGAGCAACTTCTCCAGGTGACGATCTAGAATTCGGTTCTTGTCCTCGCTTCGTTCTAGCCTCACAAGCAGCTTCACATCGGTGAAAAATGAATCATGAGTTTGAATGTAGTAGATAGGACCTTGATGGAGAAGTGTCCCCTTCACTTCCAACTCCGCGTAGCTCAGCTGGCTCTCGGCGTGCACGTTATCGTTGTTCACTTGGAGAGGGAAATTGGTTAGAAATGCACTAGCTATTAAAACCAGTAAAGATTTGAGCAACATGACTAATACCCTTCAGCTCCTAACGTTACGCTTTAGCAACTCGCAGACCCCACCTCGAAAAAGACTGCTCAGTCGCTAGTCCGCTCCAAGCGCTTATGGGATGACCGGGTGGCGCCAAGCTTCAAAGTCCTTCCTGTTTTCTCGAACTCCACACGCTCACTGGTCGGCCCTTTATTGATGCTTGTTCAATTCCAGCGTAAAGATTTTCACTATTCCCAGCACCGAAGGTGCAGTAAAAGGTAGCCAAGGGTGAAACATGAGCGGCAGCGAGTGCGAACCACAGGATCCATGTAGGATCGAAAAGAGAGCTCCAAAGGAGCGACAGAAATTGGACCATCAAGCTGCAGAGTTTCGGTTCGTTTCGGATCTCTTCGACCCTTTCAGGGTTCCCGCGCCCCACTGACTCACTTCTCACGGACCTTCGGTGCGATGGACTTCTTACTTCGTGTAATGGTCTGCTCCGAGGAAATGCAGCGACACATAAGGCTCATCTCCGATTACCCAACTATCATGTGCAATAGGTGGGATGTAGAAAAGACTGCCGGGGGTGAGTTCAACCTCATGGCCATCTTTCATTGAAGCCATCGCACGACCAGCAATGACCAAGCCCACATGTTCGACTTCACAAAGCGGTGCGCCTGCCAGCGGACTTACATCCTCAGACCATTTCCATCCCGGTTCATAACTCGCGCGACCTATAGTCATGCCTCCAATCTTCACAATTTCAAACTTGCCTTTCTCAAAGACGCGAGTTTCGTCAGCATCTTCAAATCTTTTTAGTATCACCTCGAGCATTTTTAACTCCTATCCAGGATTTCATCCTGAGTGCTCTTGCCAAATCTTGCGAGAAACCTCTAACCGACTTCTCGGTTATATTTTGTGTGAGTTTGTGGATCACTGTTCGATCAGATCGGGATACAGCTCGGAAATGTTCTTTGCAAGTTCCATATCTCGCAGTGAATGAGGGATGTCGAACGCTGCCAGACATGCGCCAGCGCTGGTCCAACGAGTTGTTGGGCGGACATGCGCCGGCTTACTCACCCCAAATTGTGATCTCGTTTCCGTCGGGATCCTTAACGGTGAAAAAGTGCCCATAGGTCACGTTCTCTTCGCGGACCGGCACCAATCCTCGGCTTCTGAGTTCGGAGGTGTATGACCGGTAATCGGAAACTCGGAACGTTATCGAGATGTTTGGAGTTCCTACTTTAGCTCCCGCGGGAAGGGGATGAATTCCGAGGTTGAAATCGCCCGACTTCGTACTGAACGAGCCGAAATAGAGACCGTGATATTCGGAACTGGCATCGAGTCCGAGTTTTTCGGTATACCATCCAGCTAACGCTTTCGGATTAGGAGAATTAATCGTGATTGCTCCGACATATTGAAGCCTGGGGTCGGATTTTCTTGATTGAACCCAGGTAAGCGTCGCGATAACGAAAAGCACAATGCCAATGATCCATTTCGACATAAGGACCTCCTAAAAAATTGCGTAATCTCTCGGACTCTCCATTTGAACGACATAGGACCCTCGACTATTCCCAGCACCGAAGGTGCAATAGAAGGTAGCCAGGGGTGAAGCATGAGCGGCAGCGAGTGCGAACCCCTGGATCTGTGCATGAGCGAAACGAGAGCTCTGCAAGAGCGACAGAAATTGGACCATGAGCGGCAGAGTTTCGATGCTTCGAAGATTTCTGCCACCCTTTCAGAGTTCCTCACACCCGCCGACTTTATTCGAACGCTGCGGTTGTAGGATGGCGCATTCCAGCAAGTCGTTACCAACCGAATCGCCTAAGACTCTAATTCTGGACGTACTCCAAGATTAGTCGTCCCACTTAACCGTCCCATGCCTTGCTGATTCAGCTGTATTTAGTGCTTCTGCAAGAGACTCGTGACAGCCTCCCGAAGCGTACTCGCCTCGCTTTACTGTCGATCCAAACTCTATATAAAAGAACTCTCCTTCACGATCCTCACGCACAGCTGGAGGATCCTCATAATCCCCGTGCCATAGCGCCAACCGCGTTTGAGGATCCTGATATCGCAGATTACTTCATCGGCATACAACCAGGTTCCTTACTTAACTACTTCGCCATCGAACTCCATTAGATCCCTGACGAACAATCCAACACTGATGGGCTGCAGATGCTCACTCACCCAGCGAGACGCTAAGCTGCCGAGTCTCGCTGCAAGCGTCACTTAAAGCTCCAACGCTTTAACGAACGATCGCGACGACAAACCGATAATGGGCGCGCCTTAGAACCCTCGATCTTCATTATTTGATGTTTGTCGCGGTCAACCTGAACCTTCAGACAGGCGCATCCATAGCCATAATGTACGTTAGTTTCCACCCATTGGTTTGGACCGAAGGTTGGCCAGTCACCTTCAGCTTGATAACCACCTTGCACTGCTATGATCCACTCGCCGTCACGATCATACAATGAGGCATTGGCAGGAGTCGGATTGCTAAACCATCCGCAACGCGTCTCAAGAGGTTCAATAGCTGCGGAGTCACGCCGTCTTGGTCGCTCCTCCGCGACAACTACTGCGAGCAGCGTTGAAACAACGAGCAACCCAGATGTTATTACCTTGTGGTTCAAGATCCTCCGATTGCTACCGAAGCGGCTTCCGAATAACACTCTGGCTTTATGACTCCAAACTCAAAGCTATGATTTACGTTTCTTATCGCGCTGATACTTAGCATACTTGATGCGTTTCTCCAGGGCGTTCTTCATATCTTTTTTCAGCTCCAGATACTTATCGAAGTCTTTCCGGGCTTCATCATCTAACCCCTGACTCAGGCGAGCTATCCCACGATCGGCATACGCGTCAGCATAGAGCGAGTCGATTTCAATCGTCTTGCTAAAATCGGCAATAACCCCGTCGACATCACCGGCATTTTGTCGGAGTGTGCCTCGGTTATAGTAAGCAGCCGCATTGTCCGATTGGATTTCAATCAACTTTGAGTAATCCGCGATGGCTCCCGGAAGATCGCCCTTGCCTCGCTTCGCGTCGGCACGATTCTGAACAACAATCGCCAGGTTCGGCTGTATCTCCAGGGCTTTGTCGAAGTCCTTAATCGCATTATCAAAGTCTTGTTTTTCTAAGAAAACAAAACCACGGTAATAGTACGGTAGTGCTAGATTCGGATCTATTTCGATGGCCCGGTTGTAGTCAGCCACCGCGCCTTCGAGATCACCTTTGGCTTTTCGTGCTGCGCCGCGACTTCCATAGGCCGAAGAGTATTTTGGATAAAGCTTAATAGCCTCGTTAAAATCAGCAATCGCTCCGTCCAGGTCGCCTTTTTCCTGACGGGCAAGACCACGGTAGTAATAGGCGTCGGGCGTACGGAGCACTTGGCCCAAACAGACAAGGCTGAACATCGTGATACCAATTATCAATGAGGCAATTCTTTTCATCTTTTGTTCCTTCGAGTAACGGTAGTCAGCTAGCCGCGCAAATGGCCGATCCGGCCGTACATCACGTCGGACCGAAGAACATATTTGCGCCCGCTGAGCACCGCTGCTCCCTCGTGCAGCAGGTCATGATCGAAGATAAGACCCATTCCGGTCTTCGGGACGATCTGCACCTCGCCGAAGTTCGTCTCCCCACCTTCGCAGCCCTCATTGAGGTAAATCATAAAGGTAAGCAGGCTCTCCTCCCCATTGTCACGGCGAAAACACCCGTCGGTGTGTGGGGCGAATTGTTCGCCAGGGTCGTAGCGGTAGAAGCGGAATCGTTCGTTGAGGCCGATCACTTGTCGGCCTTCAAGAATACGAGGCACGTTAGCTTCGACGCGCGACCACAGCTGGCGTGCCCGATCGGCGTCATCGATAATCACGCGGGCGTTGTTACGAATGTCGGGCCGCATGACAAAGCCGGCAGCAGTTGATATCGGAGCAGCCGAATAGCCGAGTGCTTCAGTCCAACTGATGTATTCGTCACACTCCTCGCGCGCTAGAATGCCGTCGAAAGTGTATATCCCTTCTGCTACAAGCATGCTTCTCCTCCGCCGCCTCCGCAAGCGTCTAACACCGCCCGAGTTTAAGTCGCCTACGCAAACTAACCACTAACTATCCCGAGCACCGAAGGTGCAATAGAAGGTAGCCAGGGGTGAAGCATGAGCGGCAGCGAGTGCGAAACCCCAGGAACTGCGCGTGAGCGACAAGAGAGCTCTGGAAGAGCGACAGAAATTGGACCATCTCTGCCACCCTTTC
>DATIBX010000335.1:0-8439 GCA_035457105.1 Pyrinomonadaceae bacterium | reverse complement strand
CTGGGCCACTTCTGACAGTGCGGTGTCGCCATCGTTATCTTTCAAGTTTACTTTGGCTCCAGCGCTGATGAGGTCCCACAAGATATCGGCAGTCACCTTGTCAGTTAACATCATCAGTGCTGTTTGACCGCTCCGATTCTTTGCGTTGACATCCGCCTTGGCCCACAAGAGCGCCTGGACCACCTCACGGTTTCCATGTTGAACGGCAAGTTCAAGCGCGGTGTTCCCGGTTGCTGAATCGCGAATGTTAACGTTCTTATGACTTAGCAATAAGGAATTCAACTCGTCCAAATTGTCCTCTTGAGCGGCTCTGACCAACGGTTCGGTAGCAAACCTGACGGATGCACCGCCTTGGAGTTCGAAGACTTCACTTACTACTTCGACGGTCTCACTGATGGGTTGAATGCTGAGAGTTTGGTCAATCCGATTATCGTCATTCTCGCGCAACACGATATTTGGAATGTCTGCGGCTGCAAAACCGCGAGCTTCGACTCTGAGGTTGTAGCTGCCGACGTCGAGACCGGCAAAAACGTATTCTCCAGCATCGTTAGTAATTGAAAATGCGTATTTTCCTGATTCGTTACCAGCAAGTTTGACGGTCGCACCAGCGATAGTCGCTGAGTTTGGATCGAAAATGACACCGCGGATGATTCCAGTGCCGCTCGCGTCTCTGCTTGTCGCTGATTCACTTGAGATGGTGGCTAACGGCACAGCTTGTGGATTGGCAGTCCTCATTGGGGCGCCGATTGCTGCCGAGAGAGTTAAGCCCGCGCTCAAGGCTGTGCCGGCTAGAACCGAAGTGCGACGGGCTATCTGATGAAGAACGGGTGGTCCAGCAGTAATCGGTTTTGGTGCTAAATATCTGATGCAGAGTCGATCACCTGACTTTCTTAGCAAGCGATCGAATTGTTTCTCATTGAACTGTGAAATCTCGTGAACATTCAGTTGGCAATGTTTACAGAAGCGAGCCCCTTCCGAGCCAATCATCGAATCCCAATCGGCGGTACACGGTGAGTTGAGTTGAGGAGGATCAAGAGAGCGTTGGTTGGACATTTGGTTAACTCCTTTACTTCATGGGTGTCCTTATTTTAGTTCGAGGTTTACGTATTGGTTCTCCAGGTAATTTCGCAGGACAACCGGCAGTGAGATCCGGTTGCCCTGCGTTAAAACTCGAGGTGGATCGAGTTCGGCAAAAAACGGCTGGAAGGCCCGGATTTCAGTCTCGGCTGTACCCATTTCTCCATCTTCAGTTGAGCCTATGACTGCCATTTTCCAGGTCGTGATGTGATCGGCGAGTTTGAAGTCGAGTTGCGCTCGACCTTGCTTGTCGGTGGTGAGTTCCGGCTGCCAGAGTAGGGTTTCCGGGAAGAAACCGCGGATGCGTGGGGTGGACAGAAGTTGTTTCGGCGCAGAACTGCCATTTTTGATCGGCCGAGATATGACCGCCTCGCTGGTATCCACTAACTCGATGTGGACCATCGTGGAGATTAATTTTCCACTGCCATTCACAACGGCGAGCGACAACTGGGGGGCCAATTCCTGAAATGTAAGTTTCGTCTTAGCCTCGTTGACGCTAAGGTCGTAGCGCGCTTGCGTCGGTTGGACGAAAAAAAGCGCATCTAGAGACAGGCACAACAGAGAAAGAAGCCATAGCCGGCTCATTGTTAGCCTCCGAACACAGTCCGGGCTTCTTCGGTCGGGTGAACAGACTTCGACAGCCGGAAAGAAAGTTTTCTTAACCCTGGTCTACTACTGCCTGAATTTTGGTCTGGTTGTGGGCCCTGGGGAGGCGCTCCACATTGAACTTACAACGCTCAGATGCAAGCCGTCGTGCAGAGCGTTGTCGCGCGCCAACAAAAAAATGTAGTGGAAAAATTGTGTGAATCAGATTTGGCGAAGAGAGATACGCTAGTTTGGTCAGGCGGTAATGAGTTGTTAAAGGCCACTATGTGATAATCGTTAGTAAGACGAGATGCCGCATCATTGTGCGACATGCTTTATTAGCTTGTCGTGATTCAAATAAAGGGCAAGAGTTTCGAGTTGAAGGCCGGCAAGCTAAATAAGCTTATCGGACATTCAGCGGCAAAATCTCACTTAGAACTCGTTCAAGATCGAGCTCGCATTACCTGTTTCATAAACCTCTTCGCAACCTTTCCCGCAACTGTCCCTCCAAGGGAACTAAGTTTTCCGCTTGCCACCACAACGTTTGTTACTGGGTCAACGGCGGTGAAGACATACATTGTAAAAAGATCGTGGTGCACTTCGAGGATGATGTCTGCCTGATTTTCATCGCGCGTGATCAAGAGTCCGGCCTGCTGAAATTCTGGGCGCTTGCGCAACTTGTTTTCGATCACTGACTCGCCCACCAACAGTGATGACGATTTTACGCGGATGAATCGGGCTCGTCTTAGAATTGTGGATGGTGTTGGTGGGCCGTCTTGTTTCCGAAGAGTTGCGCCTTTACAGCCCATGCCGGAAATCAGAACAAATGCCACGACCATCGACCAGACAAGTAAGGAACTTCGAAGTAGGGAGTTGAGATTCATAAATCCAGAATTTATGACTTCTACACGATGGTGTGTTTCTGGATTGTGACAGTTTGGGAATTGTCTGGATGGGAAGAAGAGGTTACGGGTTCGAGCCAGCTTGTTGTTCCTCTTTGTGCGACTCGGTGTTCTTTGTGTCTCCCTGGTGAGATCTTTGGTAGTGTTGACTAACCGCGCAGACACCGAGAACACAAAGGTAGCACAGAGAAAATCCCCAAGGTTAGTTGGGCTGCATCGTGAGGGCGATGTCGGCGGCGACGCGAGCATTATTTTCGAGGAGCGCAATGTTTGCTCGGAGGGTAGACCCGGCGCTTCGCTCAGACATCTGGGCCAGGAGATACGGAGTTAAATCGCGACCGTAAACACCATTTCTATCAGCGGCTGCAAGCGCATGGTCCAAGATCTCTTGCAACTGTTTTGCGGGAACTTCAAATTCTCCTGGCACGGGTACGCAGACAACTAAAGCAGAATTGAGGTTGAGTTGTTGTTGAGTAATGAAGAGTTGTGAAACCTGCGCTGGTGAATCTACGCGCACATCCACCGGAAGACCGTTGGTGCGCGAATAAAACGCAGGCATCTCGTCACAGCGGTATCCAATAACGGTGACTCCGTGAGTCTCCAGCCACTCGCGCGTCGCCGGCAAATCCAAAACGATTTTTGCTCCGGAACACACCACAATAATTGGTGTGCGAGCTAATTCCGGTAGGTCGGCAGAGATGTCCGGCAAGTCACCTCGATGAACACCACCGATTCCTCCGGTCGCGAACACTCTGATACCGGCACGCTGTGCTATCCAACTAGTCGCAGCAACGGTAGTGGCGCCGTTCCATTTCTGGTTGACTGCGATGGGAAGATCCCTGGTACTGACTTTTTTAATGTCGTTGCCAGTTGCTAATAGTTGAAGCTCGTCCTGGCTCAACCCGACGCGCAATTGTCCGTCAATGATGGCCACCGTCGCAGGCGACGCTCCCGCCGAGCGAACTATCTCTTCCAGCTTGTTAGCTGTTGTAAGGTTTATCGGAGCCGGCAAGCCGTGTGAAATGACAGTCGACTCAAGGGCTACTACTGGTCCATTCGCACTCAATGTCGCGGCAATCTGCGGCGTTATTCTGAAATGTTGGTCCATTAATTACGGTGATCCGTTGAAATTAACTCACTACTTCTTTTGCGGGCGCTTTCTTTAAAGTAAAAATGGTTCCACCACCATCCCGTTTTTTCCAGCCAATCTCGGCGTCGATCAGGCCGGCACGTGCACGCATATTTGCCAGACCTCGTCCATCGCTGTTCCGACTCGGAATTTCAAAAGACTTTCCATCGTCTTCAATCCGTAACTCAAAGTCGCCTTCCTGCGGTGCGATGACAAACATCTTGACGTGTTTGGCGCCGGCATGCCGCCAGATGTTGCTTACTGCCTCTTGCACTATTCTATAGATTTGCATCTGGACACTTGGGGCAAGCTCACTCTGTTCCTCGAGCGCATCGTCACAATGGAACTCATACTCAAACTGCTTTTCGACCGGCGCATCATGGACGGTGTGTGAGAGAGCGAATTCGAGCGCCGCCGCGAAGCCCACATTCTGTAGCACTGACGGACTCAAGTCTTCGCAGATCCGTCGCACTTCTTGTGAGATCGATTCGATTTCACCTCGAAGAGCGCGTGGCTTTTCACCATTGGTATCGAGTTGATCCGTTAACAGAGCGAGATGTCTTAAGTCCGCCAGTGTTTGATCGTGGAGGTCTCGCGCGATCCGTCGCCGCTCACGTTCAGCTTCATTCGCTAAGCTCAATCGCGCACCGGCAAGTTCCGTATTCGCCTCCACCAGAGCGGCACTCGTGGCAACGATCCGGCGACGCTCGAGAATGGCCCATAACAATGCCAGTAGGGCCAGGGCCAGCAAGATTGCCAGCGCCGTTGAAGTCCACGGAAAAGGTGCCTTGGCAATACTGAAGCTAAAGCTAAGTGGTGCCGACGGGGTAAGATCTTTAGTAAACGCTCGCGCTGTCACCGTGTATTTACCGGGCTTCAACCCTTCCATCGTGAATTGTGATTCACGTGAAAGCCTTTGCCTCACTGTCTTGCCGCTCGAATCCGTTAGAGTGAAGGCGTACTGAAATTGTTCAGGAAAGGTGCGACTGCTGATTGCCGTGACGTCGAGGAGTAGACTGTTTTGTGGATACTCAAGGCTCAGCCCGGCCGGTATCTCAGAAAGTGAGTGCACCCGTTTGCTGATGATTCGCGTTACATAAAGAGTGGGTTCGAGAGTACCAGGTTCATAACGTGCTATCCCGCGATTGGTTCCGATCAAAACGCTGCCGGCTGAGTGCGAGGGAAGGATCGTGAATACGTTTTGCGATGGCAGTCCTTGCTCTGTATCGAGTTCTGAAACAACTGGACCAACGACTGGATCCAAGATGATGCGGAGCATGCCGTTGCCGCGTGTGCCACACCACACTTCGTTTCTTGTTTCGCTTGCTCCGCTGATCAGAAAGCGAGCATCAATATTGGGAACGATCAACAGGCAGTCTTGACCCGGGCTACACAGGAAAACTCCGTTGGCTGTACCAAACCACAGCGACCCGTCGTTAGTGCGGGTCATTGCTCGAACAGCCGGGCCTTTCAATAAAGAAAACTTTTGCTCAACCTGTACATTAGAACCGTCTGAGGTAAGCACTCCATCGTTCGCCGTGCCGATCAGTAGTCGTTGGTCTCCATCGGCAACCAGGCTGATGACGTCACGGCTCGAGCCGTTGGGCCAATTTAAGCTTGTACGTCCATTGTCTAAACGTTCGACGCCCCGTCCGTAAATCGCAAAGTAGGTCGCACCGCGGAACTGGGTTACGGCACGAACACTACCGGGCGCATCCACATTTCCGGAACCTGCTTCGACTCGACTAAACGTCTGTGTTTCAGGATTGTCAGCAGCTCGCGAGATATAAAACCCGCTGGGTGACGCGACCATTAACCGTCCGGACTTGTCTTCAGAAATTGCGTAGACAATATTGCGGCCAAGATCTGTGACGGCCTTCCAGGTTGCAGTTTCGTCGCTGTAAAAAAATAACCCGCGGTTCGTCCCAGCTAAAATTTTTCCACTTGAGGTTTGGTATAGCGCCCTAACAAAGTTGCTGTCGCTGTTGTCGCCGACAGTTTCCACCCGCGGTGACTGCGGATCGAATCTGCAAACACCTCGATCAGTTCCAAACCAGATGACGCCTTCGCGGTCAGCGTAAATAGCGAGCACATGGTCGGATCGAAGACCTCCAGCCGTGCCATCAAACGTGAAACGCTGAGTCTTTTCAGCGGAGATCTTGAATACTCCGCGCCCGTCAGTGCCGGCCCACACGTCATCCCCGACTGTTTTCAATGAGATTACAGGACCGGTTGCAGCGCTATCACGGCTGAGATTAGCGGGTTCTGGTCCATCTAAGGCACCGGCTTCCTCTTTTCGACTGCGAACGCCAACCCAGATGTGGCCGCTCTTGTCCTGCTCAAGAGCGTTGACGAAGTAGGCGATGGGCCGCATCTGCGTTTCTTTGGCCACGCTTCCGTTAACTTCGAGCACGCCCCGGCTTAACGTCCCAATAAAAAGGCGATTGTTGTTCCAGAGAAGGCTGGTAATAACCAGTTTACCTGGTCTATCGCGGTCGGCACTTTCCAGTGGCTGTCCCAACATTGGTCGTGTTTGGAGCACTGTTTCAGTTGCAGGCGCAGACGATCTTCCGGTAAGGACGTCGGAGCTGCCGGAAACGGGCGAGCTTGAAACGCGGCACTCAAAAACCTGACCTTGTTCGCTGGCCAATAAGACACGAGTAGGATCGGGAGTAATGATCGCCGAGATAGACTGATTTGCAGTCTCGTTTAAGATTAGAAACTCGCCGGCCATATAGCGCGCCGCGCCGAATTCTGTTCCTATCCAAAGCGCTCCGCTTTGATCCGTTTGCAGAGCCAGCACACGGCCACCTGGTAAACCGGTGTCATTAACGGTTTGCGTCCTGCGTCCGTCAAACTTTGCCAGCCCTGCTTCGGTTCCGAACCACATTGCACCATCGTTGGTTTGAGCGATTGCTCGGACCCTATCGGAAGGTAGACCATGGAAGAGCGTGACGGCACCCCATTGATGCAATCCGGTAATTGGAGTTGGTGACGGAGATGGGGATGGCGAAGGAGATGGCGACGCGTTTGGATCAGCTTGAGGGTCACCGGGTTGAGTGTTGGGTGTCGCGTGTGCGGCAACGATGAGTAGTATGGAGAACGTAATGAAGCATAAGTAAATCAGACAGCGTCGTGGCGTTGCGAGTGCATGTTTGATGAGCTGTAGTGAATTTGCGCTCACAGGAGTTTAGCGAAGGGAAGTTCTGAAACGGTTTTGTAAACTGGAACTTCCTGATCGAAGAAGTCTTTTGGTTTTCGCAGCGGTTTCCTGGTATGGAGATCGAGATAACGCGTTGTTGAGCGTATTACTTTTCCGCTCGACTGAAAATATTGTTCCCGCACCACACTTACATCACCATAGAAGGTGTTGAGCTGAGCCTGAATTTTTGCGAGGGTTCCGTCTTCGCGATAATAGTAATTGATGAAATGCATCCAATCTCCAGAAGGACTGGTGAGTGCGAGCTTGGCCACTACCGGTTTTCCATTTTTGGTCCAGACGGCGGCAGTTTGGTTCATGTTGCCGTCAGTTTCCGCCTGCTTGCGTTCTCGCTCAGAGCGAAACTCTTTCCAGTCTTCAGGTCCATTCTTGTAACCAGATGAGATGTCGGCAAAGAGGCGCCGCTTTGATTTTGTAAGGGTAAGGCGCTCGATTGCCTTGGTGTAGCTGGAGATTGAGGCTACAGAGTCGGGCTTCGGAGTTTGTGAGACTGCGCCACTAAAAGTAACGAGAATTATTAGTAAGCTTGAGAGGTGACGCATAAGTGTGCTTTGCTTTGGCCTTTGAGCTTCGGGCTTTGGTCTTCAACGGTCCAAAGCCCAAAGCCCAAAGGCCCAAGGCCCAAGGCCCAACCCTTACCCCTTCTTCTTAACTGCTCCCTCTTTACGTTGCTCTTCGGCGAAACGCTTTTGATCGCGCTCAAGCCATGCTTCCAGGTCAGTAGCCGCTTTCTCCAGTTCGTCGCTATTTAATAGGCCGCGACGGAGCGCCTCGAAGAACGCGCGAGTGCGAATGTTATAGGCCAACTTTTCGTAGGCCTCCTGTTCTGTGCCTTCGGCAACTGCCACAAATAGCTTTTCATATAAAGTGGCAAGCCGGCTTTCAACGCCGCGCAGCGACAGACTGCATTTGCGGGCGATGGCCCAATTTGAAAGCCCCAGTGCGAGATAATAAAGGGCTTCGGCTTCGAACTCCGTAAGCAGCGGTCGCTTGAACGAGTCTTTGAATGCCGGATCGATCATGTCGGCGCCGTCTTCGAGCACAGCCGCCACGAATCTTAAGAATCTTGATTCCGGATTGTTCTTATGGATAAAGCCGTACGCCGGTGGAGGATCCACGGCTTTCACAATCTTGCGAATCTCGTTGATGTAGATCTCGTGTGGAAACTGCGTCCAAAAAATGATTCGCGCTGTTGGAAAGTCACGCCAGATTGCTCGTGCAGCTTTGACCCCGGAAAGTTTCGGCATTTGAATGTCGAGAATACAGACGTCTGGCTTTTCACTAAGAGCAAGTTTAACCGTCTCTTCACCGTCTCCCGCTTCAAACACCGGTAGGTGAGAGGGAAACTCTTTTTCGAGTATCTCACGCAAGTAATGGCGCTGGGCCATGTTGTCTTCGGCAATTAGGATCGACATGCTGCATGATATTAAGCCGCAACACTTCACAACGCCAAATTTAAAACCTGTAGGGCGCCACTCCGCGGGCGCCCCTCTTCTTTTGTCATTAATTATTGGGAGGGATTTAAT